>NZ_JANSHJ010000056.1:0-4744 GCF_047502615.1 Synechococcus sp. W60.3
TGCCGGAGATCATCACCGGCAAGTATCTGGAGAGCGAGACCCGCCAAGCTCCTCCACCGGAACTGGCGGCGGCTATTGGCCTGCCGGTGCCTCCGGCCTTGCAGACTGCCGACTTCAAGCAGGCGGAACAGCAGCTCAAAGCTTTGCGGGGAGGGATGTGAGATGACAGAGGACAAAGCCCAGCAAAAGCCGTCCTCGACAGCCGAGCCGACAGAGCCGTTGGCGACGCTGGAACGGGGGCCGGTTTCCCAGTTTCTCGCTGATAACGGCTTTGACCATCAGTACCTGGGCAGAGATGCCGCCGGGGTGGAGCTGCTGGAGGTGGAGCGGGATTTTCTCTTGCCTGTGTGTACTGCCCTCTATGCCTACGGCTTCAATTACCTGGAGTGCCAGTGCGGCTACGACCTGGGGGCAGGGCAACCCCTGGTCAGCCTCTATCACCTGATCAAACTGGCGGACGGGGCAGATCGGCCGCAGGAGGTGCGGGTTCAGGTGAAGCTGCCCCGCCAAGATCCGCGGGTGCCCTCGGTGTACTGGATCTGGAAGTCGGCGGACTGGCAGGAGCGGGAGACCTATGACATGTACGGCATCATCTTTGAGGGACACCCCAACTTGAAGCGGATCTTGATGCCGGAAGACTGGATTGGGTGGCCGCTGCGCAAGGACTATATCACGCCTGACTTCTATGAGTTGCAGGACGCTTACTAGGGGGGATCCCTTAACCGGCTGAGCAGCGTTCGCAGGACGTGAGAGAAATGTGGCCTTTTTTGCTCTTGGCAATCTACGCAGGGGGAGTTTGGTACTCAGCCCGCAAGGCGGATCGCATCTACTCAGGCTCTGGAAAGTGGGCGGTGTCGGCCCTCTGGCCACTGCTGCTCTTGACCAACCGCCAGTTTCGCCAAAATTGGCGTCGTCCCTTGAACAAGTGAGTCTATCCCCATTGGTAAGCCCTTCTAGGCAAGACTTAGGCTTGGGCAATCCGGATTTGCCCTTGTCGCCCTCGCAGGCCGACCGGAGGTTGCCAGAGCTGATCGGCAGCCGCATTCGCGCCCGAGGACCCGTGACCTTTGCCCAGTTCATGGAGTGGGCCCTCTACGAGCCAGGTCTGGGTTACTACGAGCGGGAGCATCTCCCCCTCGGCTGGGACTATCGCACCTCCCCTCACTTGGCGGCGGATTTTGCCCAACTGTTGGCTGAGCAGATCTTCCAGTTCTGGCACATTTTGGGATCCCCTCCCCATTTTGCGGTGATTGAGATGGGGGCGGGCAGCGGGCGCCTGGCCGAAGATTGGCTGGCCTATGTGTGCTCCAATTGGCCCGACTTCTGGCAAGCCCTGGAGTACGGGATCCTCGAGCGCTCTGCTTTTTTGCGGCGGCTACAGCAGGAGCGCTTGGCCGGCTATGGCGAGAAGGTGCGCTGGCTAGAGTGGGACGAGATCCCAGATGGTTCGGTAACCGGCTGTTTTTTTTCCAACGAGCTGGTGGACGCCTTCCCAGTCCATCGGGTGCAGGTGCAGGCGGGGGCCTTGCGAGAAATCTACGTGGATTGGGCGGAGGGGGAGGGCTTCCGAGAAGTGTTAGGGGATCTCTCTACGCCCGCGCTGGAAGCGTACTTTGCCCGCCTGGGGATCCCGATTGCCACCTATCCCTCCGGCTACCAAACGGAGGTCAACCTCAAGGCCCTAGAGTGGCTCCAGCTTCTGGCCCGCAAGCTGCGGCGGGGCTACGTGCTCACCCTTGACTACGGCCACACCGCCCAGCGCTACTACAGCCCCCAGCGCTTCCAGGGCACGCTCCTGGCCTACCGCCAACACGGCACCTACGCGGATCCCTATGTCTGGGTGGGATCCCAAGATCTCACTGCCCACGTGGACTTTACCACCTTGCAGCAGGTGGGGGAGTCTCTGGGGCTCAAGTGCCTGGGCTTCACCCAGCAGAGCTGCTTTTTGGTGAACCTGGGATTGGCGGAAAGGCTGGCCGCCCTCGGCCAAGTTGGCGACGAGGGGGGGGATCTGGGCCAGGTGTTGCAACGGCGACATGCCCTTCACGCTCTGCTGGATCCGCTGGGGTTGGGGAGCTTTGGGGTGTTGCTGCAGGCCAAGGGCTTGAGCGAGGCGGAAGCGGCCCAGCCGCTGCAGGGCTTTGTCGAGCCGGAGCTACACTTATGAACCTCACCTTTTGGGTGGGCCTATCGGCTGCTGCTCTGACCACTGCCAGTTTCTTCCCGCAAGCCTGGAAAACTTGGCATAGCCAAAAGGCGGACGATTTTTCTTGGAGCTACCTGCTGCTGTTTGGGGCAGGGATCCTGATGTGGGATCTGTACGGCCTGTTGCGCCAAGATGCGGTCATCCTGCTTGCCAACACGGTAACCCTGGCGCTGGTGGGAGTGATTATCCTAACCAAACTGAGAACCTCGGCTCGCTAGGGGGAGAGGGGAGTTGCTCTGCATCTGGCCTGGGTTTTAGGCCTTGCTTGCCTAGAACTCCTCCTGACTAAGGGATCCAGGCCAGTGCGCTGCTGCTCAGCGGCAGGCGGCGACGGCTGTTGGGGATCGGCAGCCCATCTTGCAAGTCCACCAGCCACACTTGCCCGCTGCGGATCGCTTGCCCAGTGCGGCTAAAGGGGGCCCAGGGATCCGGGATCTCCTCTTGCAAGGGCTCCAAAAGCGTGTAGGCCAACAGGCGGCCGTCAGGGGAAAGGCTGAAGTCCAGCTCAAAGGGATAGTCGGCCCGCCCCACCTCTACGGTCTTGCCCGCCGGGGCCGCGCCGCCGCTGCCGAACACCACTGCCAGCAAGCGGGGGGACTCGGTGTAGGCCAGAGATGCCAACGCGCCCTCACCAACAAACTCGGCCTCGCTGACCAAGCCGTAAAAGACGGGTGCCCTCGGCGAAAAAGCTCCTTTGGTTACGGATCCCTCGGTAACCCAAATCTCCTCGCTGGTGCCGGTATTGCTGACGATAAAGAGGCTGCGGGTGTAGTCGGGATTGAAGCGCAGCAAAGCCCCGAAAGCCCCATCGGGACGGATGGCCAAGGTTTGGCCGAACTGGGCCAAAAAGCTCTCCGCTGCCGCCCGCGGCTGCAAGGGCACAATCCCCACCCCCTGCCCCTGGGAGATGAGCAGGCTGCTCTCATCAGGGCTGATGAAAAAGTCTCCCCCCAAAGCCGTATCCAGATCCAGCCGCTCAAAGGGATCCCGGCTCCTTTTCTGGATCCACAGTTCCGTCTGGACGGGAGCCAGGGGATCCCGTTGCAGGGGGATCCGCTCCGCTACCACCAGCTCCCCCGTCGGCGAGACCTGGAAGCGCAGGTTTTGGTAGCCCTGGTGGTCCAGCAGCAACCGGGAAGACAGATCCTCCAGATCCAGGCGGTAGAGATCCTGCTGCTGGATGGTGCTGGCGGTGGCAAAGTAGTAGACGAAGCGGCCATCGGCGCTGGGCTGCATCTGGGTAACCTTCAGCCCCGCCGGCGTCAGCAAAGTGGTGGATCCCGTCTCCAGGTTAAAGAGCAACAGCCGCCCCCGTTGGTCTGCTTCCGTGCCGATCCCCAACAACTGCCGATCCGGCGTGCGAAACTCGCCCTCAAAAGGCCGCGCCATGGGCTGGCCCCGCTCATCCACGGCTGCCTGCAGGCGCACCCGGTAGGTCTGGCCGTAGGGGGCCGGCTCTGTCAGCGTCCAAAAAAAGCGGCGGCCCAGCTTGCGCATCCGGCCCGGCAGAGGCGGCTGGATCTCCAGGTTGGCCGCAACGCTGTCCGCATCCATAGGGCGGTTGAAGGTCAGCACCATCTGCAGTTCCTGGGATCCCACCCGCTGCTGTTGCCAGTTAAAGTCCCGCACATAGGGGGCCGTGTGGTTGCCCAGCAAAAATAAGATCACCCCAACCGCCAAGTTGCAGAGGGTGATCCCGGCCACCCAGCGATCCAGGGGCTGGGTCAGCCCTCGCTGCAGAGCTGCATAGAAGCGACGTGCCGGCCAGGCAGACATCCGAGTCGTACAGTTTTCGACCTCTCAAACCAGATTAAGACACTTCCCAGGCACTCCGCGCCACTGCCCTCACCCCCAACCCCTCTCCCAGAGGGAGAGGGGAGTTGGGATTGGTCGGGAACGGGAAAACGGCTCTACTGCAGCATGACGAATAGAAAGTCTTCCAACGCCGTCAGGAAGGTCAGCACCTCGTCAGTTGCCTGTTCTTCCGTCAGGGATCCCAACTCGACGACCCGCTGAATCAGCTTTGCCACCGGAGTTGGCCCCTGCAGCAGCGGGGCCAGCCATTTCACCTTCTCGGCAGGGATGCGGATCCGCCCGTGGGTGGCCCCTGTCCACTGCATTTCGTAGGTGCAGTTCTCTTGCAGGGCCTTGTTGTACTCCTGGTGGAAGCGAGCGTTGTCCATCAGCAGGGGGTTGAATTGCACGGATCCCGCCAACCAATCTGCATCCGTCCAAGGTAGCACCAGGGAAGAGCCGGCGTGCTCGGCCCAAAAGTCGATGAGGCGATGGGCAGGCCGGATCAGCTCGTAGAGGTGCAGCCGCTCCATGACGCTGAGGGTTTCCAGCCGTTGCCGCACAAACTCCGGCACTTGCTTAAAGAGAGACTCCAGCGACCAGTCGGGCATATCCACCAGGCTTAAAAAGCCCAACCCCGCCTGCTGCAACATGCCAAACACCTCGGGGATCGTGAATCCCTTGTCGTTGGAGCATGACTCTAGTCAATGATATGCTGGACTATACTGAAAATAATGTACAATA
>NZ_JANSHJ010000057.1:0-600 GCF_047502615.1 Synechococcus sp. W60.3
TGTACTACCACGGAGCTCAGTTCTCCAACTATTCTGCTTGGCTGGCGGATCCGATCAACGTCAAGCCCAGCGCCCAAGTGGTCTGGCCCATCTTCGGCCAAGAGATCCTGAATGGGGATGTGGGCGGCGGCTTCGAAGGGATCCGCATCACCTCGGGCCTCTTTCACCTCTGGCGGGCTGCCGGCATCACCAATGAGTTTCAGCTCCTGGTAACGGCCATTGGCGGCTTGGTGATGGCCGCCCTCTGCCTGTTTGCCGGCTGGTTCCACTACCACAAGCGGGCTCCCAAGCTGGAGTGGTTCCAAAATGTGGAATCGATGCTCAACCACCACCTGGCGGGCCTGCTGGGGTTGGGCGCTCTGGCCTGGGCTGGTCACCAAATCCACGTGGCCATTCCCATCAACAAGATGTTGGATGCGGGCGTGCCGGCTGACCAGGTGCCTTTGCCCCACGAGTTCATCCTCAAGCCCGCCTTGATGAAGGAGATGTTCCCCAGCGTGGATTGGGGCATCTTCAGCGGGGTGGTGCCCTTCTTTACCTTGGATTGGGGCAAGTACGCGGAGTTCCTCACCTTCAAGGGTGGCCTGGATCCGCAAACGG
>NZ_JANSHJ010000057.1:610-4709 GCF_047502615.1 Synechococcus sp. W60.3
GCTTCGTTCCTTGTCGCAAGAGAGGAGTTCTTGATGACAACTACGCCAAAGGAGCGAGAGCCAAAGGTCAAGGTTTCGGTGGATATCGATCCGGTCCCCACCTCATTTGAGAAGTGGGCCAAGCCGGGGCACTTCGATCGCAGCCTGGCGCGTGGGCCCAAGACCACGACCTGGATCTGGAACCTCCATGCTCTTGCTCATGACTTCGACAGTCACACCAGCGACTTAGAAGACGTCTCTCGGAAGATCTTCTCCGCTCACTTCGGCCACCTGGCGGTGGTCTTTGTCTGGCTGAGCGGCATGTACTACCACGGAGCTCAGTTCTCCAACTATTCTGCTTGGCTGGCGGATCCGATTAACATCAAGCCCAGCGCCCAAGTGGTCTGGCCCATCTTCGGCCAGGAGATCCTCAACGGCGATGTGGGCGGCGGCTTTGAAGGGATCCGCATCACGTCGGGTCTATTCCACCTCTGGCGAGCTGCCGGCATCACCAATGAGTTTCAACTCCTCTGCACCGCTATCGGCGGTCTGGTGATGGCTGGCCTCTGCCTGTTCGCCGGCTGGTTCCACTACCACAAGCGGGCTCCCAAGCTGGAGTGGTTCCAAAACGTGGAGTCGATGCTCAACCACCACCTGGCGGGCCTGCTGGGGCTGGGCTCGCTGGCCTGGGCCGGTCACCAAATCCACGTGGCCATCCCCATCAACAAGATGTTGGATGCGGGCGTGCCGGCGGCTCAGATCCCTCTGCCCCACGAGTTCATCCTCAAGCCGGCCCTGATGAAGGAGATGTTCCCCAGCGTGGATTGGGGCCTCTTCAGCGGGGTGGTGCCTTTCTTTACGTTGGACTGGGGCAAGTACGCGGAGTTCCTCACCTTCAAGGGTGGCCTGGATCCGCAAACGGGCGCCCTCTGGCTGACGGATCAGGCCCACCACCACCTGGCCATTGCCGTGCTCTTTATCGTGGCCGGCCACATGTACCGCACCAACTGGGGCATCGGCCACTCCATCAAAGAGATCCTGGAAGCCCACAAGGGCCCCTTCACCGGCGAGGGCCACAAGGGTCTCTACGAAGTGCTGACCAGCTCCTGGCACGCCCAACTGGCCATTAACTTGGCCATGGTGGGATCCCTGAGCATCATCGTGGCCCAGCACATGTACGCCATGAACCCCTACCCCTACATGGGCATCGACTACGCCACCCAGATCTCCCTGTTTACCCACCACATGTGGATAGGGGGCCTGTTTATCGTTGGCGGCGCTGCCCACGGGGCCATCTACATGGTTCGCGACTATGACCCGGCGGTGAACCGCAACAACGTGTTGGATCGGGTATTGCGCCACCGCGACGCCATCATCAGCCACCTCAACTGGGTGTGTCTGTTCTTGGGCTTCCACGCCTTTGGCTTCTACGTCCACAACGACACGATGCAGGCCCTGGGCCGTCCGCAGGACATGTTCTCGGACACCGGCATCCAACTGCAGCCCATCTTTGCCCAGTGGATTCAATCCCTGCACACTAAGGCCATCGCCAGCACCGCTCCCTATGTGGGCGCTTCGGTCAGCCCCATCTTCGGCGGCGACGTGGTGGCTGTGGGCGGCAAGGTGTCGATGATGCCGATGGTGTTGGGCACGGCGGACTTCATGGTGCACCACATCCACGCCATGACCATCCACATTACGGTGCTGATCCTGCTCAAGGGGGTGTTGTTTGCCCGCTCTTCCCGGTTGATCCCGGACAAAGGCAAATTGGGCTTCCGCTTCCCCTGCGATGGCCCGGGCCGCGGCGGCACCTGCCAGGTCTCCGGCTGGGATCACGTGTTCCTGGGGCTGTTCTGGATGTACAACTGCATCTCCATCGTGATCTTCCACTTCAGCTGGAAGATGCAGAGCGACATCTGGGGCACCGTCAACGCCGATGGCACGATTGAGCACATCACCGGCGGCAACTTTGCCACCAGCGCCATTAACATCAACGGCTGGTTGCGGGACTTCCTGTGGGCGCAATCGGTGCAGGTGATCAACTCCTACGGCTCGGCTCTGTCGGCTTATGGGCTGCTCTTCTTGGGCGCTCACTTTGTCTGGGCCTTCAGCCTGATGTTCCTGTTCAGCGGTCGCGGCTACTGGCAGGAGCTGATTGAGTCCATCGTTTGGGCCCACAACAAGCTAAAAGTCGCTCCGGCCATTCAACCCCGCGCTCTGAGCATCATTCAGGGTCGGGCGGTCGGTGTGGCCCACTACCTGTTGGGAGGGATCGTCACCACCTGGGCGTTCTTCCTGGCACGGTTCGGCGCACTCGGCTAAGGCAAGGAGGAAGAGAGAATCATGACAACTGCAACTCGTTTTCCCCAATTCAGCCAAGACCTGGCCAGCGATCCCACCACGCGTCGGCTGTGGTATGGCATTGCCACCGCCCACGACTTCGAGACCCACGATGGCATGACGGAGGAGCGGCTTTACCAAAAGCTGTTCGCCACCCACTTTGGCCATCTGGCAATCATCTTCCTGTGGGCCTCCGGCAACGTCTTCCACATCGCCTGGCAAGGCAACTATGAGCAATGGGTAGCCAACCCCATGGGTGTCACCCCCATCGCCCACGCCATCTGGGATCCCCACTTTGGCAAGGCAGCGGTGGAAGCCTTTACCCAACCGGGGGGCGGCGGCCCCGTCAACGCGGCCTACTCTGGCCTGTACTACTGGTTCAACACCATTGGCCTGCGCACCAACGGCGATCTCTACGCCGGTGCCATCGGCCTGTTGTTGTTGGCGGCGGTGTTTCTGTTTGCCGGCTGGCTGCACCTACAGCCCCGTTTCCGCCCCAGCCTGAGCTGGTTCAAGAACGCTGAAGCCCGCCTCAACCACCACCTGGCCGGCTTGTTTGGGGTCAGCTCCCTGGCTTGGACCGGTCACTTGGTGCATGTCGCCATCCCCGAGTCCCGCGGGCAGCACGTAGGCTGGGACAACTTCCTTACCACTCTGCCCCACCCGGCAGGTCTGAAGCCCTTCTTTACCCTCAACTGGGGGGTGTATGCCCAGAACCCGGACACGGCCAACCATGTCTGGGGCACGGCAGAAGGGGCGGGCACGGCCATCCTCACTTTCTTGGGTGGCTTTAACCCCAACACCCAGTCCCTGTGGCTGACGGACATGGCCCACCACCACCTGGCCATCGCGGTGATCTTCATCGTGGCCGGCCACATGTACCGCACCAACTGGGGCATTGGCCATAGCATCCGGGAGATCCTTGGCGCCCACAACCCCCCCAAGGGCACTCCCTTCGGAGGCCTGCTGGGAGAAGGCCACAAAGGTCTCTACGACACGGTCAACAACTCCCTGCATTTCCAGTTGGCTTTGGCTCTGGCCTGTCTGGGGGTGGTGACCTCGCTGGTGGCGCAGCACATGTACGCCCTTAACCCCTACGTGTTCATGTCCATGGATCACACCACGGAGGCGGCTCTCTACACCCATCACCAGTACATTGCTGGGTTCTTGATGGTGGGGGCCTTTGCCCATGGAGCCATTTTCCTGGTGCGGGATTACAATCCCGAAGCCAACAAGGACAACGTGCTGGCTCGGGTGCTGGATCACAAAGAGGCGATCATCTCCCACCTGAGCTGGGTGTCGCTCTTCTTGGGCTTCCACACCTTGGGGCTGTACGTCCATAACGATGTGATGCAGGCCTTCGGCACGCCGGAGAAGCAGATTCTGATCGAGCCGTTGTTTGCCCAGTTCATCCAGGCCTCCCACGGCAAGATGCTCTACGGCATGAACGTGCTGCTGTCGGATCCCAACAGCATTGCCTCCACTGCTTGGCCCAACCACGGCAACGTGTGGCTGCCAGGCTGGCTGCAAGCCATTAACGACCCCAATGGGTTCCTCTTCCTGCCCATTGGCCCTGGGGACTTCCTGGTGCACCACGCCATTGCCCTGGGCCTGCACACCACCACGTTGATCCTGGTCAAGGGGGCGCTGGATGCCCGCGGCTCTAAGCTGATGCCGGACAAGAAAGACTTCGGCTACAGCTTCCCCTGCGACGGCCCGGGTCGAGGCGGCACCTGCGACATCTCCGCCTGGGATGCCTTCTACCTGGCCATGTTCTGGA
>NZ_JANSHJ010000058.1:0-3628 GCF_047502615.1 Synechococcus sp. W60.3
ACGGCTACCAGCCCTTTTGGGAAGCTTTCCCCGCCCGCGATGGGCGCACCACCTATCTGTTTACCTACTGCGACCGGGATCCCCGGCGGCCTAGTCTAGAGCAGCTCTGGCGGGATTACTGCCGGCTGCTGCCAGCCTACCAGGGGGTGGAGCTGGCCCAAATCCGCTGGGTGCGCAAGCTATGTGGCGTTTTCCCCGCCTACCGCCGCAGCCCGCTGCAACTGCCCTGGGATCGCCTGTTGGCAGTGGGGGACAGCAGTGGCAGCCAGTCTCCCCTCAGCTTTGGCGGCTTTGGCGCCATGTTGCGCCACCTGGATCGCCTACAGCAGGGGATCCACGAGGCCCTGGCGCAACGGCAGTTGAACCAGGCAGCCCTGGCCCTGCTGCAACCCTACCAGCCCAACTTGGCCGTGACCTGGCTATTTCAGAAGGCCATGATCCCCCCTCTGCAGAACAAAAGTTGGGATCCCAATAGCATTAACCGCCTGTTGAGCAGGGTGTTTGCGGCCATGGTTGCCGCTGGCCCCCAGGTGGTGCAGCCCTTTTTGCAGGATGTGGTGCAGTTTGGCGGCTTGGCCCAGGCCCTGTGGGGGGTGACGCGTCGGGATCCCAGCTTGGTAGCCAGACTTTTGCCTCGGTTGGGGTTGCCGGAGCTGGTGGTATGGGCGGGCCACTTTGGCGCCCTTGGCCTCTACGAGCTGCTGCAAAGGCTAACAGATCGTCCGGAGCCGGAAACCAACCCCCAGGACTACTTCTGGAAGCGGCGCCGCGAGGCTTGGCGCTACGGCTGCGGTCAAGATTACAAGTTATTTCCATAGTGATTCTGTAGATATTCTATCTGAAAATAGGGGCTTTGAACGAGCTTGAGACGTTCCCCTGACAATCTGCACCGCCGAGGCCCTAACTCGCAGTTTTTATCTCATTAGGAAGAGGAAAGTTGAGAGCCAAGGAGCGGTTGCACTACTGTAATTCAACATAGCTGCAATCAAGACACTCAAGAGATATCGAAACATTGTCAATGTGATCAAGCTCACCATTACGTTTCATGACGTTTGATATCCATAGTGGAAGAGTTGGGAATTCTTTATCCATCCACTCGTCAGTGTAGGAGTTAGCCATGGTTATTCTCGACTACAGCGATGCAGAGAGTGGCTTCTGGGCTTCGACTCCTCAGGGTTTGGTGGAGGTGATCAGGTTTCAGAATCACTTCTACGCCCGTCGGCAAGTGTACAAACGCGCCCAAGACGCGATATCTGCCTGTCGCGCCGACATTGAAAGGGGATTTCTTAGCATTGTGGTGCAGTTTGAGAATCACGCGGAAGTGTGGGCTCAACTGTCGCCGGGCGTACCCGTGCAGTCCCAACCAGAGGCTGCTCCTACGGGCAACCCTGCCAAGCCCAAGCTGACCTATCGCGGCCAACCGGTGAGCAAACCTTCCCGAAATCCCAGCCTCGACCGCAGGCCCTTGCCTGACTCCCTCTATTTCCGCGGCGCGAAGATCGGCTAGACCGTTTCCGTTTGCCAGGTCTGGAGCGGTCGAGATTTCCCTTCTGGCCGCAGCCATCTGCGTTAGCGGTGCAAAGCACCATAGAGGCCCACCCCATAGCCCAGTACCTCAACCGGATCCCCTTGGCTTTCTGCCGGCAGTTGGGATCCCTTTCCCAACCACTGGGCCTCGTGGCTATCCAAAAGCTTCTCCCAGGTGCCGCCGGGCCAATGGGCATAGGTGACCGCCTGATTGGGGCTGAAGTTGAAAAGGGCAAGCAAAGCCTGGGATCCCTGGCGGCGGTGCAGGGCCAAGCCAGAGCCGGAAAACAGCTCCACTTCCACCCCCTCCCGCTCTAGGTGCTGGAGGGCCGGTTGGGTTTTGCGCAGCCGGATCAGGGTCTGGTACCACTTCCAGAGAACCTGGTGGTGACCGGCCTCCTTCAACTCCCAGTTCAGCTTGGAGCGCAAGAAGGTCTCCTCTGCCTGGGGATCCGGGGGCTCGCCCTGCCAGGCAAAGGCGCTGAACTCGCGGCGGCGTCCCTGTCGTACCGCTTCCACCAAATCGGGATCCCCGTGGCTGACAAAATACAGAAATGGCGCCACTTCCCCATACTCTTCCCCCATAAATAGCAGCGGCAGCATGGGAGCTAGCAGCAGGGCAGCGGCAGCCAATTTGAGGCCCTCGAAAGAGGTGAGCTGGCTAAGGCGCTCTCCCAGCCTGCGGTTGCCCACCTGGTCGTGGTTTTGGATGCAGATTACAAACTGGGATCCCGGCCTGCCGATGGCGGAATTGCCGTGGCGCCTGCCGCGGTAGGGGGAGTACTGGCCGGAATAGACGTAGCTTTCGCGGTAGGCCTTGGCTAGGTGCTCCAATTGGCCAAAGTCTTGGTAGTAGCCTGTCTTTTCCCCAGTAAGCAGGGTGTGAACCGAGTGATGAAAGTCGTCGCACCACTGGGCGTCTAGCCCGTAGCCCCCCTGCTCGCGGGGGGTGATGAGGCGGACATCGTTGAGGTCGCTTTCCGCTACCAGAACCCTAGGCCAGCCGCTGCGCGCTTCTAGGGCATCTACCCGCTCCGCCAATTCTTGCAAAAAAGGGTGGGCGCTGAAGTCGTAGATGGCGTGCACCGCGTCCAGCCGCAGGCCGTCCAGGTGAAACTCCTCTAGCCAGTACTCGGCATTTTGCAGGAAAAACTCCCGCACGCCGTCGGAGGAGCGGTCGTCGAAGTTGAGGGCCTCTCCCCAAGGAGTGCGGTACTTGTCGGTGAAGTAGGGGCCAAAGTCCCGCAGGTAGTTCCCCTCCGGCCCCAGGTGGTTGTAGACCACATCCAAAACAACCGCCAGGCCCTGCTGATGGCAGGCGTTGACCAGTGCTTTCAGGCCCGCTGCTCCCCCATAGCTGGCCTGCACGGCATAGGGATAGACGCCGTCATAGCCCCAGTTGCGCTCCCCCGGAAACTGGGCCACCGGCATCAGCTCCAGCACGTTGACCCCCAGCTCCACCAGGTGCGGCAGGCGAGGGATCAGGGCGGCAAAGGTGCCCTCTGGGGTAAAGGTGCCTACATGGAGCTCGTAGAGGATCCACTGGGAGAGCGGGATCCCCCGCCAGCCCTGATCCTGCCAGTCGAAGTGGGGATCCACCACCCGCGATGGGCCGTGGACGCCGTAGGGCTGGCAGCGGGAAGCGGGATCTGGCCGCTCCACCACCCCCGCTGCGGTGTGCAGACGGTAGAGGTAGTCCACCGGCCCCGGCGGGATCCCCTCCACCTCCGCCTGCCAATAGCCCTGCTCCTCCTGCTTGAGAGGGATAACCTGTTGGACAGGGCTGATTATCTTCAGCTCCACTTGTTCGACTAAGGGCGCCCATACCGAGAAGCGATAGCGGCCCTGCCCCAAGGGATAGGCGCCCATCCGTCCGAGCGGAGGAGAAGTCTGAAGCACGAAACCTGTCTGCACAACTTGGCTTCTACTATAGCGCCTTGCTCCCCTACACAAAAGGATAGCTTGGTAGCCCCGTACTTTAGCACGGGGCGGAAAAGCCCTTGAGCAACTTTAGTTGCTTCTTTTAGCTAGTACAGAGCTTCTCCAGGAAAACGACCTACTGCGGTGCAAAACCCGCGCGGCAATAACTAACCTGGAGGAA
>NZ_JANSHJ010000058.1:3638-4545 GCF_047502615.1 Synechococcus sp. W60.3
TGAGCTGGCTAAGGCGCTCTCCCAGCCTGCGGTTGCCCACCTGGTCGTGGTTTTGAATGCAGACAACAAATTGGGATCCCGGTCGCCCAACAGCGGAGTTGCCGTGACGCCTGGCGCGGTAGCAGGAGTACTGGCCAGAATAAACGTAGCTCTCCCGGTAAGCCTTGGCCAGGTGCTCCAATTCGCCAAAGTCCTGGTAGTAGCCTGTCTTTTCCCCGGTAAGCAGGGTGTGAAGTGAGTGGTGGAAGTCATCGCACCACTGGGCATCTAGCCCGTAGCCCCCTTGCTCTCGGGGGGTGATGAGGCGGACATCGTTGAGGTCGCTTTCGGCAATGAGAACCCTGGGCCGGCCAGTGCGAGCTTCTAGGGCATCCACCTGCTCTGCCAATTCCTGCAAGAAGGGGTAGGCGCTGAAGTCGTAGATGGCGTGCACCGCGTCCAGCCGCAGCCCATCGAGATGAAACTCCTCCAGCCAGTACTCGGCGTTTTGTAGGAAAAACTCTCGCACGCCGTCAGAATAGCGGTCGTCGAAGTTGAGGGCATCCCCCCAAGGGGTGTGGTACTTGTCGGTGAAGTAGGGGCCAAAATCCCGCAGGTAGTTCCCCTCCGGCCCCAGGTGGTTGTAGACCACATCCAAGATGACGGCCAAACCCAGTTGGTGGCAGGCATTGACTAGGGCTTTGAAGCCTGCCGCTCCTCCATAGCTGGTCTGCACCGCGTAGAGGTAGACGCCGTCGTAGCCCCAGTTGCGCTCTCCTGGAAACTGGGCCACCGGCATCAGCTCCAGCACGTTTACCCCCAACTCCACCAACTCCGGCAGGCGAGGGATCAGAGCAGCAAAGGTGCCCTCGAGGGTAAAGGTGCCTACATGCAGCTCGTAGAGGATCCACTGAGACAGGGGGATCCC
>NZ_JANSHJ010000059.1:0-4475 GCF_047502615.1 Synechococcus sp. W60.3
AAGTTGGTTTGCTAAGTGCTGCTATTGTACCCCTTGAGCTCTTAACAGGCTGTAATGGAGAGATGAACATCCGGCGCTTTTTTGAGGACTTCGAAGGCTTTGATGTCGCGCTCCGCTAGGCGCAACAACCGCCAAGCCTCCTCAAGATGCGGCTTCATAGAGGTCTTTTCCCTGCTTGCGCGCCCAGTACAGCACGGTGCCTGGCACACGGCTGCGCCGCTGGTATTCCGCCTCGGAATAAACGAGGATATCCAACCCTGGGCCCATATCGCCCACCGCTTCGTGCAAACGAATCATTTCGGCGTACCGATCAGACACCTCTGGTTTGATCACCATGATGTCTAGGTCGGAACCCGCGTCGGCATCGCCGCGGCCATAGGAGCCAAACAAGAGTACGCGGCTGGGCTGGGCCGCTGCCACGATACGCCGGACGATCTCTTGCAAGGTTTGATCATCGATCATATTGGCAACTCCATTACCTTCAGGCTCTCAATGCCCCGGTCATCCACGATCTTGACGGCAATGCGCTTGTGCTCGCCCGGTGCGAAGGGCAACGACACCGTACCGCTATAGGCTTTTATGAGGTCCTCGTCAATCTCGGCCTTGAGATTGCGCGCCAGCTTCGCCCAGCCTTCTTTCTCGCCCGCCATCGGGAAGAAGACCTGACGGGGGTAGAGGCAGCGCCCGTCGTAGTCGGTATCGAGCATCCACATGGCAATCTTGTCCTTGCCGCCCGATTCGATGGCCCCGGTCTTGGTGTTGTAGTAGTCGAAACCGTGTACCTCAACCACAAACCAGCCATCTTCGGCTTTGCGCAGCTCCACATCCGGCTGCCCGATGAGCCAGAAGGATTCGTTACTGGCGCGCTTCTTTTTGAGGTCGTCGGTGAGTAGGTCGGCGTTCATTTGGACTTTGAGGAACTGCATGCCGGCCAGCTCTGGCTTCATCTCGTCAATATCTTTTGCTGCTTCGGGGTCAAATTGAAAGGCGGCGAAGATCAGCAGTTTGGGCTGTGGGCTGAGCATCCGCGCCTCTTGCCAGGCATGCTCAACTTGCCGCTGCTCGAGCGGGCCATATTCCGGGCCGAAGGAGACGACCACGCGCATGGGATCGTAGGCTGGCGCCGTCTCGCGCACGGTATTTGCCCCTTCGTCGCTTGGCCGCGTTTCCCCCTCGGCATGGAGCCAGCGGCAACCGGGCAGGGGCTCTAGGCGGGCAAAGCGGATGTATTGCCCGTTCTTGCCGCGAATGCCGGTGCGCAGCAGTTCGTCACGCCATTCGGCCTGGCGCAGGGTCTCGCCGGAGCGGGTAATAGACGTATCGGCAGGTTGCGGCTTCTCCTCCAAAATCTCGTCCACCGACTTGACCGCCGGTGCCGGCACCGCTTCAACCGTAAAGGGGCCGGTGACGCGCACCTTCTTCCTGTCCACAAAGGGCTGGTCGTAGAGCGTCTCCTGCGGCGCATGGCGGGCGATGGCGGCGTCGATCTCCTTTTGGAGGGTGCGGCGGGCTTGATGGAAACGCTCGAAGGGTTCGCGCGCTTTTTCCGGCCAGTCGGCAGGAAACGTAAAGGGCACTTCCCATTCCACCAGCTCGTTGACCTTGACCACCTGGCTAGCGGGCATGGTGAAGGTTGCTTCATCGGGTGCGGCGAAGTCCACGAACTGGCCGGCCCGACCGCCTTGGGTGACCTGGAATTTGACCGGCTGGCCATGAAGCGCAGCGTTCAGCTCAGCAAGGGCCGCTGCCACTGCCGGATGGAGCCGCGCGTAAATGCCGTCGATCTCCGGGTTATTGGCGATGGACTTGAGCGTGACATGGGGCACGGTCTTGTACTTGAAGCCGGAGCCGACGCCCTCCTGCGGGTGCGCCAGTTCGTAGTAGTCGAAAACCGCAGTCATCAGCCGCTGGCGGGCGATTGTGATCGCGACGCGTGAGGTGTCGCAGGTGATCCAGCGCCGGCCCCACTGCTCGGCAACGTAGGCGGTGGTGCCGCTGCCGCAATTGTGCACGACGCACAGCTCCGTGATGAAAGAGTGCGAGTCTTCTACCTCCAGGTCATACAACTCCTCTTCGGTTTCTTGCGTGTGGAGTTCGGCGATGCGCACGGCGACCCGCTGCGGACCAAAGAAGACCCAATCCCCCACAGCCAGGTCCTGCGCTTCCACCCATTCGGCCTTCTCGACGCTGAGCTGAAGTTGGCAGGCGTGTCGAATGGTTTCGTAAACGCCCTCCAGATTGGACAGCACCTCCCTGGCCGGGACGCGCAGCACCTCCAAGCCCAGCTCGCGGAGATAGGCATCGCGGGCCTGATCGTGAGCCAGTGCCTCTTCGCTGCTGTGGGCCAGCACGCCGTCCACCTCGACGACAAGTTGGGCGTCGCGGCTGTAAAAATCTGCTATATACCGACCGATGGGATGCTGGCGTCGGAAGGCGAAACCGGTTTGGTTGTTGCGCAGCGCCGTCCACAGCTTACGCTCCGGCGGGGTCATTTCACGCCGCAGCATTTTGCTTCGCCCGCGCAACCCCCGGGGAATGCCCGACCAGTCGTTATGCCCTCCCAGTGAGCGCGGGCGGCGTTTGGCGAGCACCTTGTGGTCGGCAGAGAGCCAGAGCGTCGCGTCAGTTTTTTCGTGGCGGATGCCGATCATCTTGCCGCGGTACGGCCGGCGGATCACGCGCACGACGCGATGCGGTTGCCCGTCATGCCCCAAAACCCAGTCGCCGGGCTGGATGGATTCGATGGGGCGCAGGATGGCCCTATCCCATTCAGCCCCACCCCGGCCCTCCCCACAAGCGGGGAGGGAGCAGTGTCCCCCCCCCATGCGGGGGGACCACAGGGGGGCTGCTTCCCGCATTCGGGGGGACTACAGGGGGGCTGCCTCCTCCATCCTCGGAAAGCAGTGTGGCCCCTCCACAGTTGGCCTCTTCCTAGTTAGCTTCTCCTCTGTCAGCCCCTCCCCAGCCCTCCCCGTAAACGGGGAGGGAGCGTCCCCCGTCCTTCACACACCACACCCGCGTCCCCTTCCGCACACACGTCGGGTCAAACACCAAATCGCCCGGGTCGGTGGTCATCAGGAGGCAGCGCTCTACAACCTTCGTACGCGTTTCAACCACGTATCGTTGCTCAGGATTGAATCCGGCCGTGTCGTCCCAGACCTCAGACAAGACCTTGAGCGGATAATCGTCGATATAATATTTCCATCGAAGTTTGCTGCCATCCTTAGTCACGCGACCCGTGCGTTTCAACGCCTCCATGCCATCGGGGTAGATCAGCTTCCAATGGCTGTTCTTGTTCGGTCTGAAGGTCTCTCCCTTAAATTGGAGCGGCGTATCCTCGCCCGGCGGCCCCGAGCTCTCCAGGCTTACGAGCTGGAAGACCTTTGCTCCCGCTGGCAACAGCGACGGATCGACCATCTCGGCCCGGGTAATCTTTCGCACGGTACCGTCGGGTAGCTCCACATTACTATAGAAGGCATCAGGCAGCTTTTCAGAATACAACTGGCGATATTTCAAATATTTTTTATCCCTGGCATACCAGATTCAGATAATCACTCGTCCGGCCTAACTCGTTGGATACCATGCTGCCGGTTTTAGCGAACGTGATAAGTCGCACAAAATTCCCCGCCCCAAACACTTCATCCATCAAGCAGCGTACCAGATGGACGTTCTCGTCGCCGATCTGCACGAAGATGCTGCCGCTTTCGGTGAGGAGTTCTCGCGCCAGCAGTAGCCGGTCGCGCAGGTAGGTGAGGTAGGAGTGGATGCCTAGCTCCCAGGTGTCGCGGAAGGCGCGGATTTGCTCTGGCTCGCTGGTTAAATCCTCGTCTTTGCCGTCCTTGACGTCGCGCTTGTTGACGAAGGGCTGGAAGTTAGAGCCGTATTTGATGCCGTAGGGCGGGTCGAGGTAGATCATCTGCACTTTGCCCGCCATGCCCTCTTTTTCCAGGAGCGAATTCATCACCAGGAGCGAGTCGCCAGCGATGAGGCGGTTGGTCCAGCCGTGTTTGTGCTGGTAGAACTCGACGGCCTGGCGCAGCGGCTCTCGGCGTTCCTCTTCAAAAAGGCTGAGTTGCTCCGCGCCGCCGCTGCCGTTCCGCTTCTTCACCGCCTCGATGATCGTACGGGGGTCGATGCGCTCGTGGACATGGAGCGAGATCGTCGGCACCGCGAACGAGGTGTGCTCGGCCTTGCCGGCCCAGACCAGTTGCGGGTCGAGGTGAGGATCGTAGGCATAGCGCTTTTTCGTTTGCCCGGCATCCGGGTCAGTCTGGGGCGTCACCAACCCCACAGGTGGATTATTGACACGCTCTTTGTCGCGGTGCTCGTAGGATTCGATTGGGCGTTTGGTGTCGGTTTTCTTGGCTGCCATCCAGTCCTGCCTGTTGGTTTGTCGTGGGCTTAGTGGGAAGGCTAGCTTGAGAGCATGACTCTAGTCAATAATAAGCTCAACTATACTGAAAATAATGTATAAT
>NZ_JANSHJ010000016.1:0-56953 GCF_047502615.1 Synechococcus sp. W60.3
AGCGCGAAGATTGACAACCTAACCTTAAATCATCCGTTAAGTTCTGTCAACTACCTCGCTTGATCCTGAGAGAGGCCATGTCAGTTCCCCGCTGGATTTTAGGGATCCACACCACCACGCCTGTTCTGGGCTTGGCCGTGTTGCCGCTGGAGGAGAAGCTGGGGGAGAGCCGCAGCCGGAGTTGGTGGCTGGATCGGGAGATGGCGGCGCAGTTGCACCCTTGCCTGAAGGAGTTCTTGGCCGGCCAGGACTGGTCGCAGATGGCGGGGATCGCTGTCGCTCTGGGGCCGGGGAGTTTTACCGGCAGCCGTTTGGGGGTAAGTGTGGCGCGGCTGTTGGGCCAGCAGTTGCGCATTCCGGTGTTCGGCTACTCGACTTTGGCGGTTCTCGCCCGCCAGGTGTGGCAGGAGCAGGGATCCCCGCCTCAGCCGCTGACGGTGGCGGTGCAGATGGACGCCAAGCGAGGGGAGCAGTATGGTGGCGTGTACCGGCTGGGGCCAGAACATTGGGTTGCCGAAGTGGCGGATCAGATCTGGGAAGAAGCGGCTTGGCAGAAGGTTCTGCGGCAGTGGCCCCAGGCTCTGGTCGTCGATGCTGCCGACTGGGTGGATCCGGCGCCTGTGCTGGCGTTGGCGGAACTGGCCCGCGCCGACTTCCAAGCAGGCTTGCGCTCTTCCTGGCAGACGGTGTTGCCTCTTTACGGACGTCAGCCGCCCATTGATCTCAGAGAGCTGAATCGGAGTGCCCCGCAGCCGGGGTAAGATTGGGAAGTCTGAGCAACGGATCCCTGTGCTGACATGATCTCAAGCAACGACTTGCGCCCCGGCGTCTCTGTGGAAATTGATGGCGCTCCCTACAAGGTGATCGAGTTTCTGCATGTGAAACCCGGCAAGGGCGCGGCCTTTGTGCGCACCAAGCTCAAAAATATGCAGACCGGCAACGTTGTGGAGAAAACCTTCCGCGCCGGCGAGATGCTGCCCGCCGCCACTATTGAAAAAGTGAATATGCAGTATCTCTATTCAGAAGGGGACAATTTCGTGTTCATGGACATGGAGACCTACGAACAGGCTCCCCTCAGCGCTGCCCAAATCGGCTCTGCCGTGAAATACCTGAAAGAGAACATGGAGGTGGCCATCCTGCGCTGGAAGGGGCAGGTGATCGATGTGGAGCTGCCCAACACCGTTGTCTTGGAAGTGGTGGAAACCGACCCCGGCGTGAGAGGAGATACGGCAACAGGGGGAACCAAGCCCGCCAAGCTGGAGACCGGCGCTGAGATCCAGGTGCCTCTGTTTATTAAGGTGGGAGAACGGGTGCGTGTCGATACTCGCACCGACACCTATATAGGCCGCGAGTGATGGCTCCCCCTCTTCTTGCCGCTGGGCTGCCGTTGTGGACAGGTGATGCATCAGGAGTAATCTTCCCTTGGATGTTGTCAATTGGCAGGAAGTTCGCCTTCTGCTGGCCGCTCTGCAGGAGAGCGACGTTACCGAGCTAATCCTGGAGTACAAGGATTTCCGCCTCACCCTGCGCAAAGGGATCCCGGCTGGCCTTGCTGCTGCTGCCGCTGCTCCGCCCGCTGCCCCGCCGCCAGAACCCCCCCCTGCTTCCCCTGCAGAAGCTCCCCCTCCTGAGAGCGCTCCTAAGCCTGCCCCCAGCCACTGGGTGGAGGTGACGGCGCCGATGGTGGGCACCTTCTACAGCGCTCCTGCCCCTGGAGAAACGGATTTTGTGCAGGTTGGCCAACGGGTGAACAAGGGCCAAACTCTCTGCATTATCGAAGCCATGAAGCTGATGAACGAGATAGAAGCTGAAACGGCGGGCGTGGTGAGGGAGATTTTGGTGAGCAACGGCCAGCCGGTGGAATTTGGCCAAGTTTTAATGCGACTGGATCCCACCGGCTAACAACAAGGCTGGGGCAGAGATAGGGAGGGATCCCTTGGTGGAGGAGGGGCTGTGGCAATTTCTCTTGCCGACCTTTGCCTGCGACTAGGCAACTTTGCCGATGCTTCAGCCCAGAGCTGCCGAGATGGTTGAGGGAGTCACGGTTCTGCCCCCCCAGCACATCGTCGGGCAGGAGCTGGCGGCGCGGCTGCTCGTGGCGGCCTTGGAAAAGGGGCGGGTGACCTCAAGCTACTGTTTCTTGGGACCAGAAGGGGTGGGACGGAGCCTGATGGCCCGCTGGTTTGCCCAGGCCCTCTTCTGCGAGGCCAGCTCAGGGATCCCTTGCGGCCAGTGCTCCAACTGCCGTTGGCTCCTCGCAGGCACCCATCCCGATCTCCACTGGGTCAGCCCCACCTATGTCCACCAGGGCCGCCTGATAGCAGCAGACGCCCCGGAGGCACAAGCTCTGCAGCGGCGCTCCCCGCCGCAAATTCGCCTGGAACAGGTGCAGGAAGTGGTTCGCTTCTGTGCCCGTAGGCCAATGCACGCCCGCCGCTCGCTAGTTGTACTGGAGGGAGCGGAAACCCTGACAGAAAGTGCGGCCAATGCCCTGCTGAAAACCCTGGAGGAGCCTGAGCCGGCCCACATCGTTCTTATCGCCTCCCACCACTCGCCTACCCCCCCTCCCCACCCTTTGCCACCGACGCTGCTGTCCCGCTGCCAGATGGTGCCGTTTCGCCGCCTCAGCTCGGCAGAGATGGAGCAAGTGTTGACAGCTTTGGGCTGCCCGGAGCTGCCCGGGATCCCTCGCTCTGAGCTAATTGCCCTAGCCCAAGGCAGCCCTGGACGGGCGCTGGCCGCCCAGCAGCACCTGCAAAGCCTTCCGCCGTCACTGCTGCAGGACCTAAGACGCTGGCCCCACTCGCTGCGGCAGGCGCTGGAAGTGGCTAGGGCAGTGGCTGCTCTCGATTTGCCGGCGCAGCTGTGGCTGATTGACTATCTGCAGCAGCAGTTCTGGGCGCAGGGATCCCGCCAGGCCATCCGGCAACTGGAGCAGATTCGCCAACAGCTTTTGCAATTTGTGCAGCCGCGCCTTGCTTGGGAGGTCAACCTGGCCGGATTCGACAGCAGTGGCAACCCAAGCCCTGTGGCAAAGTGAGGAGAGAGCGTTCAAGACGTGTCTATGCCTGCATGGCTTTCCGCCCTCCTTGCCGCCCTTGGAGGCTACCTGCTGGGATCCATCCCCACCGGCTACTGGGTGGGCCGTTGCTGGGGTGGGATCGACCTCCGCCAAGCGGGATCCGGCTCAACGGGGGCAACCAACGTGTTGCGGACAGTGGGCAAGGGGCCGGCGCTGCTGGTGTTGCTGGTGGACGCTGCCAAGGGAGCGGCAGCGGTGGCGCTGGGATCAGCTCTGGGCTCGCCGTGGTGGGTGGTCGTGGCGGCCTTGGGGGCGGTGATCGGCCATAGCCGCTCCTGCTGGCTGGGCTTCAAGGGGGGCAAGTCGGTGGCCACCAGCCTGGGGATCCTGTTGGCCATGGCTTGGCCGGTAGCCCTGGCTACCTTCGGTGTCTGGCTGCTGGGGATCGCCCTCACCCGCATCGTCTCGTTTAGCTCCCTGCTGGCGGCGGTGGCGGCGCCGCTCTTGATGTGGGCTCTGGGCCAGCCTCTGCCGTATTTGCTGTTTGCCTTGGCAGGGGGGGTTTATGTCATTGCTGCCCATCGCCGCAACATCGAACGCCTGCTGGCCGGCTCGGAGCCGCGCATCGGCCAAAAATGGGCCCAATCCCCCTGATCCCGGTTGTCGAAGTTGCGTAGCTTTACATGGAACCCTCCACCGTGGTTTTTGTCTACGGATCCCTGCTGCGGGGCGGCCAGTACCACAGCCTGCTGCAAGGGGCAGAGTTTTTGGGCCCAGACAGCCTCAACCACATTGACCTCTACGATCTCGGCCCCTACCCGATGGCCGTTCCTGGCCGCAACCGGCTCTACGGCGAGCGCTACCGCATTCCCTTGGGCCTGTTGCCCCGCCTAGATGAGCTGGAAGACCACCCGCGGCTATACGAACGGCAGTGGGTGCAACTGGAGAGCGGCACCTTTGCCTGGGTTTATCTGGGTCGGCCTGAGCAGGTGCAGGGGTGTCCCCTCATTCCTAGTGGCCGCTGGCTGCCCTGGGACCCCTAGAGATCGAAGTGGAGCTTGACGCCCTCAACATACTGGGGCAGTAGCTCGGCTGAGGGTGGATCCCATTCTGGGGGATCCAACTCTCTGGCAGAGGGAGCAACGGCCTCTACGGGGCTGGACGTGCGCTCCAGGTAGTAGATGCAATCTCCGCGTCGCCAGATGCCCGGCTCCGGCAGGTAGAACAGCCGACCGACCTGGGACGACTTGCCCTTCTCCCCAAACCAGCCTCCCAGACGCTGCGGACGCACCAGCAACAAAGGCAGGCAGAGATCGGCTTTGATGCGGTAGGCGAACTGATCCCGCAGCCGCTCCAACGTGGGATCCTCTAGCCCCATCTGGGCCGAAAAAGGGTTGAGCAGCGCTGAGCGCGCTGCCGCGATCGACTCCTGAGCCGAGGCCGCGGCGGATTGGGGGGGCTTCAGGCCCAGGTCCGCCAGGGTGGGCAGGGTGATCGAGCGCAGCTCGGCCCGATTGGCCTCCAGGTAGCTGGCCCAGCGCTGCAGTTGGGAAAAAGGGATCGGCAGGGTGCGGATCCCTTCCGAGATGGGCATCTCCGGCAGCAACACCGTCCAGATGGCGGCAGAAACCGAAAGCTTCACCATCAGCTCGGCAATGGCCCAGTTCACCTGCGGATCCAAAGTCAGGATCAACAGAGTTTCCGCATGGTCGATATCGGCCTTCAAGAAGGCTGACTCGCTCAGCACGGCTTCCTGCAAAGATCCGGGCAGCACCTGGCCAGGTTCCTCTGAGGACTCCGTCCCGCTGACGCCAACCGGCAGGGCTTTGGAGCTGCCATTGCCGCTGGCGGGGTGGGTCCCTGAGGTATGGCCGGCTTTGTGGCCGTTGAGCTCGGCGGGAAGATTGGCGGTGCGCTCGCGCAGACGGGATCCCGACGGCAGCGGCAGCACCTCCACCGCCTGGTTGAGGGAGCGCAGCAACTGGGCCAACTGGCCGACCAGCGGATGGTTGCCGATGATCACCGTAGAACTCCCCTGATCCAAGCCCAGCCAGCGGGCCACCCAGGCAGCGGTCAGCCCCTGCACCGTCACCGTGACCGAGATGGTCAAAAACACCAGCGCCTTGAGGGCATCCCCCCCGGTAATGCCCCGTTCTGTCAGCAGAATGGCAAACAAGGAGGCCACCGAAGCCGCCACAATGCCCCGAGGAGCCAGCCAAGCCACAAACAGCTTCTGCCGCCAATTCAGGTCGCTGCGCCAGGTACACAGCCACACGCTCAAAGGACGCACCACCAGCATCAGGCAGAGCACCGTGGCCAAGGCTCCCCACCCCAGCGCAAATACCGCCTTGAGCGAGAGGGTGGAAGTCAGCAGAATAAACAACACCGAGATGGCCATCACCACCAACTGGCCGTGAAACTGGCGCACGCTCCGCTCGGCAATGGCCGCCTTCTGCCGCACCACCAACCCGGCCATCACCACCGCCATTAGACCCGCCTCGGAGCGCAGCGACTGGGCCAGGGCAAACACCCCCAGCGCCCCCGCCAGCACCACCGAGTTGCGCAGCTCCTCCGTCAAAAACTGCCGCGACCAGAGCAGGAAGGATCCCATCAGCCAGCCCCCCAGCGCCCCCACCGCCGACCCAATGGCCAAGCGGCTAGATAGCTGCTCTAGGGCCAGCAAGAAACTGGGGTGGCCGGAGAGCACCACCTGCAGCACCACCACCGCCAAGATGGCCCCCACGGGGTCGATGAGCACCCCTTCCCCCTCCAGCAGGGTGCTGACGGCGGAATCGACCCGCACCCGCTTCAGGATGGGGTTAATCACCGTCGGCCCCGTCACCACCACCAGGGATCCAAACAAAAAGGCCAGGGGCCAGGGAAACTCCCCCAAATAGTGGGCCGCCAGCGCTCCCCCTCCCAAGGTCAAAAGGGATCCCAGCAACACCAGATTGCGCAAGCTGTCGGAGACCTGGTTAAGGCGTTGCAGCCGCAGGTTCAGCCCCCCCTCAAACAGGATCAGAGCCACCGCCAACGACACCAGCGCCTCCAGGCCAGATCCCATGATTTGGGGACGAACCCAGCCCAGGCCATCTGGCCCCAGCAGCACCCCAAACAGGAGCAGGAAAACAATGCTGGGCACTTTAACAAAATTGGCCAGGACTTGAGCCGCGATCCCGGCCACCAAGGCCAGCGTAAACAGGATCGTCAGCTCAAAGGAGTTTTCCATGCCGAGGCTCAACCTCCCTTAGCGCGAACTCCGTCCCGGCGACTTTGTCCTGGTCAGCATTGGGGCCACAGACGGTTTACCATGAGCAGGCTGCAAACAGCTACAAGGCACCCCCGGCCGGGACAGACACAAGTGGGAGCAAAGAGAAGGCATCTTGGCGAACGGACGCAGCCTAGGCGGATGTAACACTCTATGTAACACCTTGAATTACTGCTCCCTGAGTCTAGGGTAGCTCAGGGAGAAGGCGAGCTCAAATGGCCGCCCTCGGATGGGGCCGCTCCGGGATCCTGTTGTGGGTTCTCCCCTTCACAGGAATTGAGGCGGGCCTCCGCCAGGGGCTTGACACGGCGAATGGGGAGGTTGGCGATCAGGGCCGTCGTCCCCCCTTCTGCCGCCAAGTGAAACTGCATCCCCTCCGAATCCAGCTCCACATAGCGAGATACTACCCCTAAAATCTCCAGGCGCATCGCTTCCAAGGCTGCCGGGGTGAGGTCGGCGCGGTCGTGGGCCAAGATCAGTTTCAGGCGCTGCTTGGCTTGCTCGCGGCTGTTGCCGGAGTGGCGGGAAAAAAGCTGATCCAAGAAATCGAGAAGCATGGGCTTTATTGAAGGTGCATAGCAGGGAAAGCAAAGACTCCAGGCAAAGAGGATGATCCCGTTGAGATGGAGCTCAAGAGCCGTTGAGATTCAGAGCACCTTTTGGCTGAAAAACCGCTTGGCCTTTTCCCAGAAAGACTCGCCCAAGCTGGCCAACTTGGGAAATTCCACCGTCTCCCCTTCCAGCCGTCGGGCAATGCGCTGGATGGCCTGGGCAGCCTGAGTCGGGTTGGCCGAGAGGACTAGGGGCTCCCCTTTGTTGGTGGAGACGATCACCTCCCGGTCTTCTGGAATGATACCCACCAAGGGGATGGCCAGCACCTCCACCACATCTTCCACTGCCATCATCTGGCCAGCGGTTACCATATCGGGGCGCAGGCGGTTGACGATTAGCTGGATAGAGGAAATCCCTGCCGCTTCCAACAAGCCCACCACCCGGTCTGCATCCCGCACCGCTGCTACTTCGGGCGTAGTTACTAGCAGGGCTGCCGTTGCCCCCGCAATGGCATTGCGAAACCCTTGTTCAATTCCCGCCGGGCAGTCGATCAACACGTAGTCATGGCTGCTGGCAAGCTTTTCCATCAACTGCCGCATCTGATCCGGGCTGACTGCCGTTTTGTTGCGGGTTTGGGCCGCCGGCAGCAACGCCAAATTGGGGGTGCGCTTGTCCTTCACCAATGCTTGTTCAAGGCGGCATTCCCCCGCAATCACCTCCAAAGCCGTGTACACCACCCGATTCTCTAGCCCCAGCAACAAGTCCAGGTTGCGCAGGCCAAAGTCGGCATCCACCACCACCACCGAGCGACCCAAGCGCGCCAAGGCAGTGCCCAAATTGGCCGTTAGGGTGGTTTTCCCCACTCCCCCCTTCCCAGAGGTGACGACGATAACTCGGCTCATACCCCCCTCCGCAGAAAATCCTGAAGGCTGGCAATGCAGATGACACCCTCCTGCAAGTAAACCACCTCTGGCGTGTTGGGAGGGGATCCGCCCTCGGGTGGACGGGCCACCTGATCGGCAATGCGCAACTGAGTTGGCTCCAACTGTAAGGCCAAGATCACCGCGCCTCTATCCCCCTCAGCACCAGCATGCACCAGCCCTCGCAGCCGTCCCCAGACCCAAATGTCGCCGCCGGCAATGATCTCGCCGCCGGGGTTGAGATCCCCCAGCAGAAAAACCGAGCCACGGTGGCGCACCGACATCCCCGACCGCACCGTGGACCGCAGGTAGAGGGGAGTAGTATCCGGGGAGACGGGGGGAATCGCCTCCAAGGGGGAAGATTGTTCCACAGAATAGCCTAGGGTCGCCGCCGCGATCGCCGTCCCTCGGGATCCGGTTTGGACGCGCCACAAGGACAACCGATGCCGCGACAACAAGACGGCCAGAGTTTGTAGGGTGGGCAAGTCCAGCTCTCGCTCTTGGCACCACAGGGTCAGGGGGGCCACTCCTGCCCAGTAGGGTTTGCGGCTGCGCAATTGCCACACCAAATCGTCCCAGACTTCTTCCCAAGCCAGGGTGGCGGGCAAATGCAGATGGATCCCTTGGGCATCGCATCGAAAATAAACACCCCTTTCGGATCCCCGCGGATTAGAGGATGAGGTCGGCGAGACTGCAGAAATTTCCGGGTTCCATGCCGGGGATCCCATCATGGCTGCCCAACGATTTGCCTCAATACAAAGCCTTATCCTATTCCATTCGCCCAACGTCGGGAATGCGCTGCAGTCTATGTTGAGCTATCGGGGCCTTCTACACTGCTACCCTCGGGGCAAAAGGTTGAGAGCAGTGAGCTGCAGTCCAATCAGTCAAAATAGAAGAGCGTAACCACCTTGTGTTGCTCCTCAGCGTGCCTGCAGGCCTCCAAAAGCGTGACGCTGTCGTGGAAAACAAAGCAGATCAACTGCTGGCACTTGCTGACGATCTCTAGGTTGCACAGGCGGCTGGCCTCCGCCAGGGGCAGGTGGTCATTTTCGGGGTGCTCCACCAGATGCAGCACCTGCTCCAGGCTGGCCCGCGACTCTGCCGGCTGTCGCTCCAGGCTTTGGGGCAGGATCACCGTCAGGGATTTCATGTCCGCCCGCATGGCTCCGCGAATCACAGCCAGGTTGGTGCCAATGGCCCCGGACGTGAGGATGCGGTTGCCGGTAAGGGCCAAAGCGTAGCTGAGGGTTTCGATGAGGTACTGGTGGGTGATGGGCACATGGCGACTGCCCAGAATGGCTATCCGCTTTGGCCCCACTTGCTGAATCGCAGCCAGCTCTTGCAAAAACGTATCAACGCTGGTGGGAAGATCAATAGACTGGGTCAACGGGATCCCTCAGAAAACTTTTCAGAGGTGGGCTAGGCTATGTTAGCCTACACTGCGGCTTCAGGATCCAGCCAGAGAGCTGCTCGACCCGGTTGGAGCGGCCTCTACCAGCGCAACAGCGCGGCTGCTCCTTGAAACTCGTGGAGCAAGCGGTCTTCGGCCTCGCCGCGGACAAACTCCAGCCTAGCGCCGAAATCGCGGGCCAGCACCCAGACCTGATCCCGCAGCGCCACCGGTTGCGGCTCTGGGCAGAGGAGCTGGGCCATCTCTGGGGTTCCTCCCACCGAGCCGTCTGGGCAGCGCCAGATGGTGGCCTCTAGCCTCCAGGGCAAGACAAGGATTTCCACCCGGCCTAGCTGGAGGGCGTCCAGCACCGCATCTAAGCCCCAAGCGCCGGGCTGCTCTCGAATCCGCTCCAACAACGCCAGTTCCCCTCGGCGCTCAGCGGCCTCCAGGACGGGTACCACTCGGTCGAGGATGTCTTGCGGCGTCGGTGTGTGAAGGTTGGCGGGGTGCCCCACCCGGGCGACGATGCGGTTGCGCAGGCCGCGGTTGAGATAGCCCTCGAAGTGGGACACCTGCCAGGCTTCGCCCATGAGCACCAGCCGCTCAATGCCCAGGCGATCCACTGCCTTATCCAGGGCGGAAGCCAGGCGCAGGTAGAGCTTGTGCATCCAGAGGCTGACCTTGGCCGCCTCCCGCTCCTTGGGGGAAAGCTTGTCGAAGGTGCCACCGCTGCGGGCGCGACGTTCGGCAACGGCATTTTCAATGCGGCCGGCCAGCTCCTGCAGTTCCTGCCATTCCTCGGCGCTGATGTTGGCAAAGATTTCCGTGTCCTCTCGCAGTTCCCCCAAGAAGAGCTCGTAAAAGCGCCACCTGTTACCAGACAGGTGCAACACCCCACCCCGCTCGTATTCATCAAAGGCAAAGAAAAGGGGCGTGAGGTAAGGTTCCCCCCAGCGGGCCTCCACCCGCCCATGGGCCAGATCCACCACCGGCAGCTCCACCTGCAGGTCGATTCGGCGCAGCACTGGCTTGCCGGCGGGATTGCGGCTGGCAAAAAGAACCAGGGTGCGGGCCGAAGGGCGCTCCTGCTCCACTAGAGCAAGGACTTGCTCGCAGAGGGAGTTATCAGGCTTGCTCTCCTCCCTCTCCAGCAGCTCCTTGAGGGTATTCTTGATGCGTCTCACCCAGGCGCGGCCAGCATTTTCGGGACGGGCAGGGTTGATGTCGGCGTATAGCGAGAGCACCGGCGTGCTGCTGTCGCTAAAGGCAGCTTGCAGATCCTGGATCAGGGTGTTGAGTTCGTCCATGGTTTTCAAGAGAGGGCTCGGTTAGAACTAGAAGCTAGCAGAATATCACGGCAGGAGAGACGCTGACAGGGTTCTCAAAGGATCCCGCTAGGATATGGGGCTCAGTTGGGCTTGGCTCTGCAGGGCGGATTCCGCCTCGATGTGAATGGTGTAGTCCATCTTGCTGTGAACGCCTCTGCCCAGCCAGTGGCCGTAGATGGGGCCGGCATCTTTGGGGTAGGCACTGGCCGCCAAAGCCACATGGCCATCGGCCACGGCCAGCCCTTGGGTGGGATCGAACCCCCGCCAACCGGCCCCCGGCAGATACACCTCTGCCCAGGCGTGCAGGTGGCGGCGGACAGGCTCTGCGGGCTCTTTGCCGGTTGTGCCCTGGAGTTCCAGGTTCTCTTGCAACGGCGGGCCGACCTGGTAGCTGCTGACAAATCCTGCCGCCAGACCTACTGCCCGACAGGCCTCCATCAACACCAGCGTCAGGTCACGGCAGGAGCCGGTTTTGCGCTGCCAGGTCAAGCCGGCGGGCGAGGGATCCCCCTTTTCCCGCAGGATGTGACGGCACTCGGAGTAGATGCGTTGGTTGAGCGCCGGCAAAAAAGCCGTCGTCTCCCCCTGCACCTGATCCCACAGCTCCCAGGCCAGGCTTTGGATGCCAGCATCCGCCTGCGCCGTCCGATAAGGCTGCAATTGAGCTGCCAGCGTGCTGGGATAGTCAATCGGAAGATGGGTAGCCCAATCGCAGAGCAGATAGTCAAAGGGATTCTCCCGCAGGGTGAGCACCGTGGCCTGAGTTTGGACGCGCAGATGTTCGGTGGGATCCCCAAACTAGAGCTGAACCGCCGCGTTGCCATCCAGATCCACCAGCTCCGATTGGCCTGCCGGCGGTGGATCCACCCGCAGCTCAAAGGCCAAGAGGGTTTGGATCCCGTTGCAACGGGGCCGCAACCGCTTTGAACTTGCACAGGCTTGCCCCAGGACGGTCAACAGACAGGTTTTGTCGCAAGTCTTAGTCGCTCGTCTGTGCTACAGTTACCCAAAATTGGCGATCAAATATAGGTGGGGCTTTGCCTTGGGCAAGTGTGCAGGGGCGCATTGACGGTGCCTTGGAGGTTTGCTTGTGGCCTGGGTGTCGGGTCAGCAGGACGGAGGTTTTAGCTTCTGGGGGTGCGGAGGTGGATAAGCCCCGACTTGTACCCCCCTACTGGGGGGCAGTCAGGGTCGGGATACAGCCACCCCCGCAAAAATATCGTAGAATCAGATTGGCTATACAAGACGGCATTGCCGGAATCTGGTATAGCCCCGCGCTAGAGCATTCCGCGGCTGCATGCCTAACGGCACGGCACAGCCGGACGCAGAAGGTTCTCGCAGTAGCTCCCCGTTCGCGTCAGCGGCGCGGAGCGCTTTAGGGTGAGAGACGAGAGTATGTCACTCGGTGAAGGCGTCACCCTACCTTCGAGGAGCGGCGGTTGGCAAGGGCGTCGTCCGAGCTGGGGAGGCAGCCAAAGCATCTGAGGGAGCCTGCCGGAAAGCTCTCCTGCTGGAACTCCTGTAGCCGTCCGCTGCTCAAGCGACCAGACTGCCACAGGAGGCTGGGCTAGGCTCTGGCCTGAGGATTTGGCGAAGCGGTGCAGCTTTCCTCTCACTCGAGCTGGACTTGCCCCTTCAGCAAAGCCAAGATCAGCCGATCAATTGCCTCCAGATCCAATTCGTCGTAAAGCCGCTCCTGGAGGAAATGGCAGATTTGGGATTCTTGGCGGCGGCTGAGGTAGGTGCTCTGGAGAACCGATTCGACAATGAGTCGAATGGACATGGGGCAGCGCTCCAAACTCAACTACCCCCATCAAATTCGAAGGGAAGGGATGCAGCGGTGATCCAGGTCAAATCGCCATCTTCAGCCAGCGCTTTTTCGGCAGCAATTGGCCGGACTAGCCGAGCAAGGCCACCGCGGGCAGGGGCAGTTCAGCCGCTGCCGCCGCATCCAGCAGCCATAGCAGCCGTCCTTGGGGGTTGAGGCGCTGGCAGGGCAGGTGGGCCTCCGTTGTCAGCGCCTCCTTGACGATCGCGGCTTTGCTGGCCCCCGTTACCAAAACCACCACCTGAGCCGCCCTGTTCAAGACAGGGTAGGTCAGAGTCAGGCGCGGCTCCTCCCCTTTTTGGCCCACCGTCACCCAGCGGTGTTGCACCTCCAGGGCGGCTGTACCGGGAAATAAGGAGGCCGTGTGGCCGTCTTCTCCCACTCCCAGCCAGATCAGATCAAAGGCAGGGCATTCGGTGCCGAAAATCTGCTGCAGGGTCGCCTCGTACTCCGCCGCATCCCGTAAGGGATCTCCTGAGTGGGTGGGCATGGGAAAGACTTGGGAGGCGGGAACCCCGACCGTATCCAGCAGGATCCGCCGTACCATGCCGTAGTTGCTCTCGGGGTGATCCGGGGGAACGTAGCGCTCATCCCCCCAGAACAACCAGGTTTGCTGCCAAGGGATCCCTGGCGTCTGGGTTAAAGCGGCATACAACTTTCGCGGGGTGTTTCCTCCTGCCAAGGCCACCGTAAAGCGGCCCCGTTGACGGATGGCCGCCGCGGCCTGCTCTTGCCAGATCTCGACCGCCCGCCGGAAAAAGGCTGTTCCCTCCGGCCAGATTTCCAACTGGAACCCTTGCATGGATCGCCACCTATCGCCGCTTGCCCAACTGCCCGAGCCAGGTCAAGGGATCCCCTTCACGCAGAGGCCAAACCTTAGGAAGCAACCGCCAGCTCTTTGGCTTCCGCCTGAATCTTCTCGTAGAGGGCCCGCAGCTTCAGGCCCACGATTACCTGGATGAGTCCAGAGCCATTGCGGGATCCCGGATATTCGGGGTGCTTGCGCAGCAGCTCCGTCAGCTCGCCGTAGTAACGGGTCGACAGGTTGCTCAGGTGGTTCTCGATGTAGATAACCTCTTCCAGCTTGTCGAAGGTGCCGTCAATTTCCAACACCGAAACCGGCTGGTCGAAGTAGGTGGAAGGGCCGTAGTGCAGGCGAATGCCTGGGTAGGAGCAGGTCAGCTTTTTGCCACAAGGGATCCAGTCGATGGTGGAGCCTTCGTCGAAGAGGTAAACATGGTCGAAATACCTCACCCCCTCCTGCTGGATCATGCGCACCCGCAGCACCTTGTGCTCCGGATCCAGCTCCGGCAGCAGCTTGGTGGGCAGCACCTCGATGACTACATCGGCATAGCGCTTCTGCACATCGACGTAGGCCTCGAAATCGGGGCGGCGGGCCTCAATGGAGCGCAACACATCTTCATAGGTGTGGCCCCGCTCGGCCATGTCCCGCTTCACCTTCCAGGCAATCTTGATCTCCGGCGCCAGATCCAGATAGACCTTGAAGTCCAGCAGCTCCCGCACCCGCTCGTCGTACATGGGGTGAAGGCCCTCCAAGACGATGATGGGGCTGGGATCCACCCGCTCCGGCGGGTCAATGAGCCCTGTCTCGTGGTTGTAGATGGGCTTCATCACGCTCTGGCCATTTTTGAGCGCCTTGGCCTGCTCGTACATGAGGTCGAAGTTGTTGGCGCGGGGATCCAGCGCCGTAATGCCCTTCTCTTTGCGCTGGTAGCGATCCAAGGAGTGGTAGTCGTCCAGACAAATGGTGGTAATGAGATCCCGGCCAAACAAGTCCCCCAACCGCCGCAAGAACGTGGACTTGCCACAGCCAGAATCTCCGGCAACACCGATCATTACAATACGTTCAGGACTGCTTGCCATGGGAACTCCTTGGGGATGGGCAGGGCAAAACTGAGAGGAAGCCTCTAAAAAAGTTACTGTTCTTTATGGTCTTGCATATTACCACAAGACGCTCCCCCACAACCGAGCTTGAGGCCAGAGAGGCGGGCGGCGTCAAGGAACAATTTAACAAAAACTGCCTGTTTCCCGGCGACGACTGAGGAGAAGAGAAGTTTTCCGGGCGGGCTTTCTCAGGATCGGCCTGGGGTGTTCCCCTCCGGCAAGTTCCCTTCGGGCGGGCGGGCTGCTAAGGTGTTTGCTAGAGAGTTTTCTCCCATTGCCAGGAGCAGATCGCCGTTATGGTTGCCAGCGCCCAAAAGCGAGAAGTTGTTGTCAATCTGTACCGTCCCAACGCGCCCCTGATCGGCCAGTGTGTAGAGACCTACTCCCTTGTGGGGGAAGGGGCACCCGGCCTGACCAAGCACATTGTGCTCAGCCTGCCGGATCCCAACTACCGCTACCTGGAGGGCCAAAGCGTTGGCATTATTCCTCCTGGCGTAGATGACAAGGGCAAGCCCCACAAGCCCCGCCTCTACTCCATTGCCTCTACCCGCTATGGCGACGATGGCGAGGGGCGCACCGTTTCTCTGAGTGTGAAACGGGCCGAATACGTGGATAAGGAGACAGGCCAGCCGGGGGTAGGGGTCTGCTCCGGCTTCCTCACCGATCTCAAACCCGGCGACGAGGTGATGATCACCGGGCCCTCGGGGAAAACTTTTTTGCTGCCGGAAGATGAGAACGCCAACCTGATTTTGATTGCCACCGGCACCGGCATCGCCCCTTTTCGCGCCTTCATCAAGCACCTGTTTGAAGAGGATCCCAACTATCAGGGCAAGATCTGGCTGTTTTTTGGGGTGCCCACCACGTCCACCTTGCTCTACCACGGGGATCTAGAGGCCTGGAAAGCCCAGTATGGGGATCGCTTCCGCGTCGATTACGCCATCAGCCGCGAACAGCAAACCCCCGACGGCAAAAAGATGTACGTGCAAAACCGCATGGCCGAGTACGGCCCCGAGCTGTGGGAGATGCTGCAGCAGCCCAACACCTACACTTACATCTGCGGCCTCAAGGGAATGGAGGACGGCATCAACAGCGTCATGGCCCCCCTTGCCGAGCAAGCCGGTCAAGACTGGAGCAAGTTCCAGAAGGAGCTGAAGAAGGCCAACAGGTGGCACGAGGAAACCTACTGAGGGGATCCCTTTGGGTTAACTGGTTTCCGGTGGATCCCGTCGGCGCCGGGGATCCGCAAAACATGCCAAAATGCTGGTATCTTAGCCCACCTGAAGCCGAGAGCTGTTCTCCCCAGGAGCCCTAGACTGTGGACGCGCGCTACAATCCTCCGGCCATCGAAAGCAAGTGGCAGGCCCACTGGCGTGAACTCGGGTTGGATCGCACGCCGGAGCTGACGGCGGAAAGCCGCAAGTTTTATGCCCTGTCGATGTTCCCCTACCCCAGTGGCAGCCTGCACATGGGGCATGTGCGCAATTACACCATCACGGATGTGATTGCCCGCCACAAGCGGATGCAGGGGTACGCGGTGCTGCACCCCATGGGGTGGGACGCTTTTGGCTTGCCGGCAGAGAACGCCGCCATCGATCGGGGGATCCCGCCGGCCAAGTGGACTTACCAGAACATTGCCCAAATGCGGGATCAACTGCAGCGGCTGGGGCTTTCCTACGACTGGGAGCGGGAGATCACCACTTGCGCCCCCGACTACTACAAGTGGACGCAGTGGCTCTTCCTGCAGTTTTTCAAAGCGGGCCTGGCCTACCAGAAGGAGGCGCCGGTGAACTGGGATCCGGTGGACCAGACCGTCTTGGCCAACGAGCAGGTAGATGCGGAAGGGCGCTCCTGGAGATCGGGAGCTCTGGTGGAAAAGCGCCTCCTCAAGCAGTGGTTTCTCAAGATCACGGCCTATGCCGACCAACTGCTGGCTGACCTGGAGAAGCTCTCCGGCTGGCCGGAGCGGGTGCTCACCATGCAGGAGAACTGGATTGGCCAGTCGGTAGGGGCTAGAGTTCTCTTCAAAACCGAAACAGGGGAAGAGCTGCCGGTGTTTACCACCCGGCCTGATACCCTCTGGGGAGCCACCTTCATGGTGCTGGCGCCGGAGCATCCTTTGGTGGAGAAGCTCACCACCCCCAAGCAGCAGGCTGCCGTCACAGCCTACCGGGCCGAGGCCGCTGCCCGCAGCGAGATCGAGCGCAGCGCTGAGGATCGGGAAAAGACGGGCGTCTGGACGGGATCCTACGCCATCAACCCCGTCAACCAAGAGCGCATCCCCATTTGGATTGCCGACTACGTGTTGATGGGCTATGGCACAGGAGCCATCATGGCCGTGCCGGCCCACGACCAGCGGGACTTTGAGTTTGCCCGCAAGTTTGGCCTGCCCATCAAGCTGGTGGTGCAGCCGCCTCAGGGTGGGGTGGAGACTGCTGAAGATCTGCAGGCGGCCTGGACAGGGGAGGGGGTGTTGATAAACTCCGGCCCCTTGAACGGAATCCCGGTGGGCAAAGGCCCGGGGCAAAGTGTAGAAAGGGCCATCGCCTGGCTAGAAGAGCAGGGGCTGGGAGAACGGCAGGTCAACTACCGCCTGCGGGATTGGCTCATCTCGCGACAGCGCTACTGGGGCTGCCCCATCCCGGTCATCCACTGCCCCCATTGCGGCATTGTGCCGGTGCCGGAAGAAGATCTGCCAGTGCTCTTGCCAGAAGATGTAGAGCTGACGGGGCGAGGCGGATCCCCATTAGCCCAACTGGAGGAGTGGGTGAAGGTGAAATGCCCCACCTGTGGTGCGGAGGCCCGCCGGGAAACGGACACCATGGACACCTTCATCTGCTCGTCCTGGTATTTCCTGCGCTTTAGCGATCCCCGCAACGACCGCGAGATCTTCCGCAAGGATCTGGTCAACGCCTGGCTGCCGGTGGATCAGTACGTGGGTGGCATCGAGCACGCTATCTTGCACCTGCTCTACGCCCGCTTTTTCACCAAAGTGCTGCGGGATCTGGGGTTGCTGAATTTCGATGAGCCCTTCTCCCGCCTGCTCACCCAGGGGATGGTGCAGGCGCGCACTTACTACAACCCCAACAAGTCCGGCAAGGATCGCTGGATCCCTACTGCATTGGTCAAGGATCCCAACGACCCGCGGGATCCGGAAACCGGCGAGCCCCTGCAGGTTATCTACGCAACTATGTCCAAGTCCAAGGGCAACGGCGTGGATCCGGAAGAGGTGCTGGCCAACTACGGGGCAGACACAGCCCGCATGTTCATCCTCTTCAAGGCGCCGCCGGAAAAGGACTTGGAGTGGGACGATGCCGATGTGGAAGGGCAGTTTCGCTTTCTCAACCGCGTCTGGCGGCAGGTGTACGAGTTTGTTGTTCGCGGTAGCGGGACGGAGTCCTTGCAGGGCAAAGCCGCCGAGCTGCTGCAGGCCAAGGTTGAAGCAGGATCCCTGACCAAAGCGGAAAGGGATCTGCGCCGCGCCGTGCACACGGCCATCAAAGAAGTCAGCGAGGACTTGGAGGAGTACCAGTTCAACACTGCCATTGCTGGGCTGATGAAGCTGAGCAACGCCCTGGCTGAAGCCGAGATCCCGGACTCGCCAGTCTATGCGGAAGGGATCCGCACCTTGGTCTTGCTCCTAGCCCCCTTTGCCCCCCACATGGCTGAGGAGCTGTGGCAGGCCCTGGGCGGCACCGACTCAGTGCATCGCCAGGCTTGGCCTACCTATGACCCGGCGGCCCTAGTGGCCGATACGGTAACGATTGTGGTGCAGGTCAACGGCAAGCTGCGCGGCTCCTTTGAAGCCCCTGCCGATGTCACGCCCCAGGAGCAGGAGCGGCTGGCTCTGCAATCGGAGGCGGCGCAGAGGTATCTGCAAGGGATGACGCCGAAGAGGGTCATTGTGGTGCCGAAGAAGCTGGTTAACCTGGTTGTCTAACTCTCATAAACTACCCCACTGTATGGACGGGTGGGGTTGCCCCGCTTACCTGACGGCAAGGCTTTTGTCTCTTCCTCTGCCCCAGTTGCCTCATGGATCCCGTGTGGGGCTCTCAGCTCCTGTAGCCAGCAAAGAATCGTCGCGTGGAGTTGGTCGATCTGGCCGGCGGCAGGATCCCCTGGGGGGAGTTTCCGAGTGGTGGCGCAGGACGGGCATTGCCGAAAGTCTGGACACTGCGGCTGTGGCGAACTAGCTTAGAGGCAACTCTTTTTTCAAGCTATTTCGTGGGGTGGGATCCATGCTGAGGCCCAGTCTTTTGTTGTCCGGATCGGCGCTTTTGGGTTTGCTGTCTTGGCTGTGTTTGAGCGGCGAATGCGGCTGGTTGGCTTCCCTGCGCAAGGGACGGGGCGCTGTCCCTGAAGTTGCCTCGGCGCCAGCGCAGAGTGTTCAAGTGACGGCATTTGCCGATGAACCCGATCCTGAGCTCCTGCTCAGGCAACAAGCCCAACTGCAAGCCCAAGTACGGCAGCTTGAGCAGCACTCTCAGGCGCATCAGTTGCTGGCGCAGCGGGGGATCCCTCTTTCCACCCAGGCTGGCGAGCGTTTTCACTTGGATCGCGTCTATCTGGCGCGGCTAGCTCAGTTTCTGGAACAAGAGCCGGGGAACGCGCAGCTCTATCTGCAGCGGGCTCAATACTTCTGGGATCGGTTGCAGAGCGATCCCCTGGCCTTGCCCGAGCCGGAGCAGGCGGCTGTCGTTGATCACCTGATGCGCAGAGCGCTACAGGATCTGGACATTGCCATTGCTTTGGATCCCTATTTGCCTGAAGCTTACTTGCTCAAGGCCAGAATACAACACGAGTATTTTGGGGAGCTGCAGCAGGCTTTGGCAACTTTGTCCCCTCTGGATCGCATTGCCTATCGCAACCCCCAACTCCACTTGTTGCGCTCTCGCATCTGGGCCGAACAGGGACATCTGGAATCGGCGTTTGATGTGTCGCACCTGGCCATCGAGCTGGCCAAGCAAAACCAAAGCTCTGCCGATCTTTTCGATGCTTATGTCCATCGCGGCCTGATGTGGGCCAGCATTTGCGACTTCAACTTGGCCGTTCAGGATTTCAGCCGAGCTATCGAGGTGCAGCCGCAGCAAGCCGAGGGCTACTACCACCGCGGCATGGCACGCGCCTATCAGGGAGAGGATAGGGCCGGTGCCGCTGCCGATCTGGGCCGTGCTTTGACGCTGTGGCAGGCTGCAGGCAGAGGATCCCCAGAGCTGCTGGAATATGTAGAAGCAGTACGGATGGAACTGTTGCGGTAACTCCACTGCTAGCTGGTTTTCTGCTGCGGATCTTTGTCTGGGCTATTGAGTAGAGAGGTTGCGGGTTTGGCGTCTTTGGGCAAGGGGCGTTTGGCAAGTTCGGCTAAGAGGATGGTAGAGCCGTCTGTTACCCCGGGGGACTGAAACGCCCCCCTTGAAGAGAGCCCAGCCAGATGATGAGCCGAAGACAGCTGACCCTCTCCGTCTCCTCCATAGCCCTGGTAGTGGCCACAGGGATGCTGCTGCTGTTGCTGTGGCAACTGCGCAACCTGGTGGTAACTGTGATGATCGCGGTGGTGGTGGCGGCGGCGCTGGCTCCCCTGGTGGATCTGGCGGAGCGGATGCGGATCCCCCGTTGGCTGGGGGTGGTGGTGGTTTATCTGAGTTTCATTGCCGGGATTGCCGGCTTGGCTCTGCTCATGGGTCCGACGGTGGTGACCCAGACCCAGCGGCTGCTGGCAAGGTTGCCCTCTTACCTGGAGCGGCTCCAACTGTTAGCAGACACCTGGATTGCCGATCTGGCAGGGGTGGATCCGACGGCGCTGGACTACTTGAACCAGTTGCTAGATCCGCAGTCGCTGATGAACTGGGCAGTTCGCTCAGGACAACAGTTGCTGGTGCAGTCCTTCGATTTCACCCGCGGTCTGCTGGGCGGCCTGTTGACCGTAGTGCTGACCCTCTTCATTTCCGGTTATATGCTGGTGAGCGGCTCTGACCTAGTGCAGGGCCTGGTGGAGCTGTTCCCCTACCCCTGGAATGAGCGGTTGGCCCAGCAGGTGCAACCGATGGCGCAACGTATGGGGGGCTACATCCAGGGGCGGGTCTTGGTCTCGGCCATTTTGGGGGTGATGATTGCCGTCTCGCTCCGCTTTTTGGGCCTGTCGGAGTTTGCGCTGGCGCTGGGGGTAATCGCCGGGTTTACCAATCTGATTCCCTTTATCGGCCCAGTCTTGGGATCCCTGCCGGCTTTGGTGGTGGCCATCGTCCAAGGGGGCTGGACTTTTTTGTGGGTGCTGATCCTGTACGTTGCCGTGCAAAACCTGGAAACCTATGTGTTGGATCCCTTGTTGGTGGGATCCTCGGTGCGGGTGAAGCCCTTGTATCAATTGCTGGCGGTGCTGGGGGGCACTCAGTTGTTGGGCATTGTTGGGGCGGTGATCGCGCCCCCCTGGGTAGCCGGTATGGCGGTGCTGCTGGAGAACCTTTATCTCAAGCCCAAGCAGGAGGCAGAGCTGCGCGCCAAGCTGTGCGCTCAGGCCGCCGAAGCCTCCGGTTCTCTGGCTTGGCGAGGGATCGGTAGCAACCTGGAGGGATCCTTGCCCTCTCCTGCCACTGGGGAAGCCGACTCCCTGACGCGGCCAGGCGGTTCTGAGGAATTGCCGCGGGTGGAAGATCGCGTGGCCGGACGCAGTCCTTGATGAGGCGACTTTGCTTAGTCAGACAGCGGGGCGGGATCCCGGCATCAGCTTTCTCCGGGCGCAGTCTTGGCTGGGTTGAGAGGAGCTGGCTGATCTTGCCGATCTGGCCCAGAGAAATCCAAAGGGTTGAAGCGGTTCATGGCCGTCTTCAATCCTTCTTGCAAGCAACACTCCACCGCTGCCACTGCCGCCCTTAGAACCCGGTCCAGCACTGCCTGCTCAGCGGGTTCAAAGCTCCCCAAAACATGCCCAACCCTGTCTTGGTGGCCTTTGGGCTTGCCCACGCCCAGGCGCAAGCGGGGGAAGGCTTCGCTGCCCAAGTGCTCAATGACAGACTTCATGCCGTTATGTCCGCCGGCGGAGCCAGATCCCCGCAGCCGCAGGCGACCCAGGGGCAAGTCCATATCGTCGTACACCACCAGAACCGAGGCAGGATCCAACTTGTACCAATCCAACACCGCCCGCACCGCCTCGCCAGAGCGATTCATGTAGGTCTCCGGCTTGAGCAGGCGCCGCTTGCCCCCCAGGGCAAAACCTTCTCCGTAGCTGCCTTGGAACCGCTTTTCCAGAGCTAATGGGATCCCCCAGCGCTCTGCCAACTGATCCACCACCATAAAGCCGCAGTTGTGCCGGGTGTTGGCATACTGCGGGCCAGGATTGCCTAGGCCAACGATGAGCTGGAGGGCAACCTCATCTGGCTGCTGGGTCTTGACCTGGGTCACAGCGTCTCTTGCCTCCCTAGGTAAAGTAGAGTAGCAGAGTTCCTTTGGATAGGCGGCCCTAGCCTCATCGGAGCAGCGGCAGGATCCCTGCTAGAGCTCTGACATCGCTCCATTGGGAACGCTTCTGAGAACACTCGTAACCCGGTGGAGGACAGGTTATGTCCCATGGGCCTGCTGCCTTCGATCTCTGTCTTGGCGAAGCTGAATTCGAGGCCGTTGCTGCCTTGCGCTTGAGTCAGCGGCTGATCCAAGTGGGGATCGCCCTTTCTTCGGAAACGGATTTAAGGCGCCTGCTGGAACTGATTGTTGCCCAAGCCCGCGAGCTGACGGGTTGCGATGGCGCCAGCCTGTTCATCCGCGAAGGGGAGGAGTTGCGCTTTTTTGTAGTCAAGCGCAACGAGGAACTGCAGGATCTGCACCTGCCCCTTACTCCTTCTAGCATTGTGGGCTATGTGGTGCTCACCGGGGAGAGCTTGAATCTGCCGGACGTTTATCAACTGCCCCCCGACCTGCCCTACGCTTTTAACCCCCAGGTGGATCGGCAGACCGGATATCGCACCCGCTCCCTGCTCACTGTGCCGCTGCGGGATCCCTCAGGAAACATCCTCGGTGCCCTGCAACTGTTGAACCGCCTCAGGCCGGATCGCCCTGCTGACCTGGCGCCCGACCAGGTGGCTGACTGGAGCCAGCCGTTTTCTGAGCTGGAAGTCCAAGTGGCCGAAGCCCTGGCTTCCCAGGCGGCGGTTGCCTATCAAAATGTGCGCTTGCGGGAAGAGCTGAAAGCTGCTCACCTGGAAACGATTTTCTGTCTGGCCCAGGCTGCCGAATACCGGGATCAAGACACCGCCTTTCACCTCAAGCGGATGAGCCATTATTCCCGCATTCTCGCCAAAGAGTTGGGCCTCTCCAGCCATGAACAGGAGCTGATTTTCTACGCCAGCCCCCTGCACGATGTGGGCAAAATCGGGATCCCGGATGCCATCTTGCAAAAGCCAGGCCCCCTCACCCCCGAAGAGCGCCTGATTATGAACCGCCACCCCGAGATTGGCTACGAGATCCTCAGCCAATCCAACTCGGAGCTGATGAAAAAAAGCGCCATCATTGCCCTCACCCACCACGAGAAGTTCGATGGCAGCGGCTACCCGCGGGGCCTTAAGGGAGAAGAGATCCCGCTGGAAGGGCGGATCGTGGCTTTGGCCGATGTCTTCGACGCTTTGGCCAGCCGCCGCCCCTACAAAGAAGCTTGGAACCTAGACGAGATCTTTGGCTTTGTGGAGAGCCAAAGCGGTAGCCACTTCGATCCCCACGTAGTGGCCGCTTTTACCCGTGGCCGCGGCGAAATTCTAGAGATCTACCACCGCTACCAAGAGCCTCGCTGAGCTCAGAGCCGGCCAAATCGCGGATTTGGAGTATCCCCTCTTGCCGGGATCCCCACTCGGCAACGGGAAAAACCCGCCTTTGTCTTTTTTTTCAACCGATCCCCAGCCTGCGACCGTAGCCAGGGAACGAGATCCCAAGGCAAACTAAATGCAGTCGGCAGTAGTCTCCTGGCAAGCCGACCAGAGCCACTTTTGTGTGTTTCCCAATACATAGCACATCTACTGGCTACCTGTCTCGACCCAAGCTGCGCCGAGGATCCCTGTGATGGCTACCCTGACCAATCCGCCCACTCCCACCCTCTCGATCCACACCAAGCTGCGCGATCTGGCCCTGGTGGACTTTCAGGTGAGCGAGTCCACCCCTTGCGAGAACGTGGTGCGCCGCCTAGAGGATGACAGCAGCCTTTCGGGGGTGATCGTGTTGGATGAGCGGTCACAAGTGCAGGGGATGCTGACCCGGCGCGCCATTTTGGAGTGGATGCTGAGCAAGCCCTACGGCCTAGACGTGTTTTTGAAGCGGCCCATCAGCTCGATGGTGGAGTTCCATGGCCGGGGTTTTCTCCTTCTGTCCGGCGACTGCGATGTGTTGCAAGCGGCCAGCCAGGCCTTCCAGCGGCCCCAAGAAACCATCTACGACCCGGTGGTGGTGCAAATTGGCCCGCAAGACTACCGCCTTTTGGATGTGCCGGTGCTGTTGGTGGCCCAGTCCCAGGTATACTTGGCCACGCAGCAGAGGCTGCGGGAACAGCAGGAGGAGATGAAACGGCTCTTGGCCGAGCTGGAGCAGGAAAAAAACCGCAGCCTTCAGTATGCCCGCGATCTGGAGCGGCAAAAAGCCGAGATCCTCAGCCAAAACCTGGCTTTGGATCGGGAGCGGCGCCAAGCCCAGCAGCGCTCGGAAGAGCTGGCCCGCCTCAACGCCCGCATCATCGAGATCAGCTCGGTGCTCTCGGAAAAGGGCAAATCCACCTTTGCCGCCACCTTTGCCGGGGTAGAGGCGGTGCGCCGCCTATTTCAGGACATTGCCGACAGCAACCGGGAGCTCTCCCGCGAGCTCAAAGAAATCAACACCATCGTTGACTTGATCGTAGAGGTGGCAGGCTATATTCGCCTGCTCTCCTTTAATGCGGCTGTGGAGGCCAACCGCAGGGGTGGGGGCGGCGGTTTTGGTGCCATTGCCCAGGAGATCCGCAAATTGGCGGGGCGCACCACCGAAGCCAGCAACCGCATCCGCGGCTTGGCAGAGCGCATCCAACGCCAAAGCCAATCCACCCTGCAATCGGCTCAGGCCAGCGCCGAGATGGTGCAATCCCTTTACCAGCAGGCGCAGTCGGCCCAGGCAGCCCTGGAGGAATTGCAAGCGCTGTTGGAGCAGGCCCAGGTTTAGCCCTTTTGGGGAGTGGTTTTGCCCTCGCGGATCTCATAGGTATAGAATTGCCCTGCCACGGCCAAGGTTTCAAAGTGGTAGGTGGGCAGGGAGATCCCCAGCGGGCCAAAGTTAAGCAACGACAAATCGGTGCTGTAGAGGCTGAAGAGGATGAAGTTTTGCCGGCGGGTCTGGCGCAGAAACAGCTCCACCAGCTCTGGTTGCAGCTGTTGCACAAGGGCGTGACATTCCTCAATGAGGGTGGGCAAAAAAGCTGGGATCTGGGCGCAGTATTCCCGTGTAGCATAGGCAGCCAATTGGTCTCCTGCGTAGGCTCCGTACTCTTCCGGGGTGGGATTGGTGATGGCCAAAGCAGCCACCCCCCCAGCCAGAACCAGTCCGGAAAGCAAGGAAAAGACCCTCAGCATAGCGGCCTCCGAAACAAGATTTTCCATTCTGCTACGGGCTTGAGGTGCTCCGACAGGGATCCTTCGGCAAAAGCCATCGCCCAAGGCCGCTCTGTCGCGTCCTAGAGCCGGCGCGGGATCACCCAATTGGCCAGGAATGCGGTTCACAGTGTTGCAGCAAACCTGCAAAAGAGCTGGATCCCTTGGTTGAATTGCCAGCCTACAGGCTAGGATGAGAGCCGAAGCGCAGCTTGATGCTCTCTCTTGATGCTCTCTATGGAACTGGCCGATCTGAGACGCACCCTAGAATCGCTCACCTCGCGCCTGAGCAGTGCTCAGGACTATCTTTGACCTGCCCCACCTGGAGCAGCAGATCGCCATTTTGGAGCAGGAAGCAGCGCAGCCGCAGTTTTGGAACGATGCCGAGGCGGCCCGCCGCCACCTGCAACAGCTCAACAGCCTCAAGGCCTCCTGGGATCAAATCCACCGCTGGAAGGATCGCCTAGAGGATGCTGCCAGCGCCTTGGAGCTGCTGCAAGAAGACCCGGACCCGGAGCTGTTGGCCGAAGTGTCCGGATCCCTGGCGGCGGTGGAGCGGGAGCTCGGCCAATGGGAGCTGCGGCAACTGCTTTCGGGCCCCTACGACAAAAACGGCGCCATCCTCACCATCACCGCTGGCGCGGGGGGAACCGATGCCCAAGACTGGGCGGAGATGCTCCTGAAGATGTACACCCGCTGGGCGGAAAACCAGGGCTACAAGGTCACGCTTTCGGAATACTCGCAAGGGGCAGAGGCCGGCATCAAGTCGGCCACCCTGCTGATTGAAGGCCCCTATGCCTACGGGTATCTTTCCGCCGAGAAGGGCAACCACCGCATGGAGCGCATCAGCCCCTTTAACGCCAACGGCAAGCGCCAGACCAGCTTTGCCGGCGTTGAGGTCATGCCTATCCTGGAGGAGGACAATGAGTTCGAGCTGAGGATGGAGGATCTGGAGTTCGAGACTTCTCGTTCCGGCGGGGCAGGGGGCCAAAACGTCAACAAGGTGGAAACGGCGGTGCGGGTTATCCACAAGCCCACCGGCATTGCCGTGCGCTGCACCGAAGAGCGCTCCCAACTGCAAAACAAGGAGCGGGCCATCCAGATCCTGAAGGCGAAGCTGATCGAGCTTGAGGAAGAAAAGCGCCGGCAAAAGCTGGCCGAGATCCGGGGTGAGATGGTGACCCAGGGCTTTGGGGGTCGGATTCGCACCTACACTTTCGATCCCTACAAGTTGATCAAAGACCACCGCACCAACGCCGAAACCTACAATGTCGAGGCGTTTATGAATGGCGAACCGGAGGAGCTGATGCACTTTATCCAGGCCTACCTGCGGCAGGAACGGGCCAAGCAAGCCGCCGCCGTCTAGGGCTGGCTGTGGCGCTCCCACACCGCCTGCATCAGGGCTGCCCGCTCCTGGGCTGAGAGCGTGATCAGGGTGAGGGGATCCCCTTCCTGGAAAAACTCCCCCACCCCCCATCCCAAGGCTCTGGGATGGGCTGTTTTTGCCTGCAGGGATCCCGCCCAAACTAGGCCATGCCAAGCGCCGATGGGCGTTTCCAGGGCGGAGGAGAAGGCCAAATCTAGGCTAGGGTGTTGCCTGAGGTAGTCCCTAAGGGCAAGGCAGGAGCCAACCAAGGAGGGCTTGACCACCAGGATCCCTTTCCAGCCGGCTTGGTGGACAGCTTGCAACTGCTCCAGCCCAACCACGGACTCATCCAAGGCAATGGGAGTCTGAAACTCCCAGCTCAGCCGGCTTAGATCGGCGTGCTGCGCTGGTGGCAAGGGCTGCTCGAAAAACTCAATCTTGCCTGGCCACTCTTGGTTGATCCGGTCACAGAGGGCCAGCCAGCGCCGCGCCCCTTCCAGACTCAGCCCCCCATTGGCATCCAGGCGCAAGCAGGATCCTGCGGGCAACTGCTCCAGCCAGCTTTCAAGCTTTTTCACCTCCTGCTCGAGAGGCTCCACCCCCACCTTGACCTTGTAGGCGGGGTAGGAACCTGAGGGTGGGGTTTTCCCAAAAAGCCCACACCAGGAAAGCCCGGAGAGATCCCTTGCCAGCCAGCCGGGATCCCGACAGGCCAGCCAGGCGCATTCCAGCCCAAAGCGCGTGGCGGGCAAGGTTGCCGGGATCTTCTCGATCTCTGCTTCCGACAGCTCAGGGGGTAACTGCTGACAAAATGCCAGCGCTTCCTCTACGGTCTCGCTGCCCAACCAGGGGATGGGGGCAATCTCCCCATAGCCCTGACCTCCCGTCTCCGCGTCCGTCAGCCGAACCAGGATCCCTTCGCGGATAGACCACAGGCCGTAGCGCGTGCGCAAGGGCTGGCGGAAAGGCCGCCGGTATCGGCAAAACGCAAAGCGCATGTTCAACACCTGGGGATCCCCGCTGCTAGTTTCCCCCCAAGGAAGGGGGAGCCGCTTACTTGGCCAACCTACACCCTATCTAGGGATCCCCCGGAAGGGGGAACTTGAGGACGCGTGGCTAAAGCAAGCCCGGGAGTTCTTAAACTCCCTGGGCGTTTCCAATTTCTAGGGATCCCCCCGAAGGGGGAACTTGCTCATAGTGGACTTTTCCTGGAATCCCATAGAAGATGGTTTCCAATTTCTAGGGATCCCCCCGAAGGGGGAACTCTACCCCTATTAAACCCAAGCAGGGCAAGGAATGCAAGGCCTATTTGCGAGGGGGTCGGTCGAAGGTGGCAAAAAAGGGCCCCGAAGAGGGGGGGTGAGAGGCCTGAAAGCCTTGTGGCGCAAGGCATCGAGCGGGTCAACGAAAGAATCAGCCTTTGCGGGTTTTGGCGAGGCGCTCGCAGAGGCGTTGATACCATTTTTGTGTTGCCTCGCAAACATAGCTAGCCTGAGGATTCACGCAAGGGTTTGCTGGCTGCCCAGGCAACTGGGGCGGAGCGAGTGGCGGGGCAGACAGGCCGACAACTGTTCTAGAGAGGGTACTGCATCAGCCAAAAGCCGGCGAAGGACTGGGCCCGGAAATCGCTCTGGATGGCAAGGAAATGGATCCCTTGGGCTTGGCGTTGTCGCTGGGCAAAGCCTTCTGCCTCCGCCCGCAGCTTTTCATCTTTTTTTAATTGCGCAAACAGATAGCAATCGTTGAGGCCAGCCTCGAACAGCAGCCGTCCCTCGGCAACATGCAAATAAGCAGGCTCCATACCGCTCAGCCAAGCTGCTATGGGCAAAGCCCGCCGCGAGGCAATCACCAAGCCGGGAATGATCGTGTCCGGCGCCCAGGCCTCCCAGTTCACCGGGAACAGCTCGCCGAATTCCATTGGCCAGGTCTCGGCTTCCCGCAGATCCCTGGCCCGCAGCGTCACGAACGCCCAGCGCTCCCCCTGCAACTTATCCGGCAGGGGGATGGGATCCGGCGGCTCCGGCTCTACAGGGGGCTCAGGGCTGTAGGTGAACTGGGTTTCTTGGGGGTAAACCTGCTCTGCCCGCTCTCGCATCCAGGCCTTGAGGGCATAGACCCGACGGCTGGGCAGCATGGGGATCCCGGCGGCGTTGCAGGCCCGCTGCAAGATGGAGCTCATGCGGGCTCGGAAGACGCGAATGGCTGCAGGCGGCTGGGGGGCTGCCTCCAGATAGCCGCGCAACTGTTGGGCTACCCAGCTGCTATTGACCTCTTGGTTGCTGCAGTACTTGGCCTGGCGCAACTGGCCGCTGGCATCGCAGACCAGCAGCTCCCAAACCCGCCGCCCCTGCCCATCCCGCAGTGGGACGGCGTTGAAATCCATCTGCCAAATGGGGCCGCGCCCAGGGCTAGAGTGTAGGGGTTGAGTGGCCAAGGTGTTCCTCCCGTTTGCTACGCACTGCTGGGAGAGCGATCCGGAAGCTGTTGGCCTGAGGGATGGAAAGCAGTATCCCCGACCAAAGCCCATTCCCGCTCTCCAAAAATGGCGGCAGGGTAGCGGTAGTACTTAAACTCCAGCAGGTTGTAGAAGGGATCCTGCAAAAAGAAGGTGCCGTGCTCCAGGGGGGTGCCGACAAAGCGCCAGCGTGGCTCCTGATAGAAAAGCAATCCCCGCGTGCGGGCCCGCTCGGCCAGCGCCTGCCAATCTGCCTGGGCAGGGAAGATCAGGCCAAAGTGGCGGGGGTAGATGCCCCGCTGGGGCGTCAGCTTTTCCTGGGTGAGGTGGGCCACCAGTTGATGGCCATACAGGTTCAAGATGACGGCGGCAGGGGTTTCTCGACCGACCTCGCAGCCCAAGCCCTCGCCGTAGTAGGCCTTGGCCAAGGCAAGATCGGCAACCGGAAAGGCCAGATGAAAGCAGATGGGTTCCATGGGCTCTCCTGCAAATCGGGATCCCCGCTCTTTATCAAGGTAGGCGATTTTAGAACGGCTGCTGCCAGGTGGAATGCCGACTGTACGCCTTTGCGCAGGAAGCCCAACCGCTCGGATGCTATAACACTAGCTAGCGTGTAATCTGCTTGCGCCAGCAGTGCGGAGCACTCTCGCGTCAGCGAGACGGAGTCCTTTGGCCGAGTCTGCAGCAAGAGAACTCGGTGTGTTGAGAGGTTTGTAAGAAGGGGCAAGCTTGGTCATGACCAGCATCTGGGTTGAACAGCGCCGCCGCGAGGAAGAGGCGCGCGACTTTTTTTGGATGGTGGCGCTGTCCTTGCTGCTGCACGTGCTGGCGCTGCTGGCCTTGCTCTACTGGAGTCGATTTTGGCCACTTCGCCAGCAAGAACAAGAGGCCATTGAGTTTATCCTGCTAGAGCCAGAAGATCTCAAGCCGCCGGAAGAAGCAGAGCTGGTTTCGGAAGTGGATTCCCGCGATGGGGGCGAGCGGGCGGAAGCCCCCCCTTCTCAGGGCAGTCCACCCCAATCCCAGGCTGCTCCTCGCCAGGAGGCTCCCCCACCTCCTCCGCCGCAACCCCAGCCGCCTGCCCCTGTTCCACCCCCTGCTCCGGCGGAAGTTGCTCTGGCCACTCCTCGATCTACCCCACCCCCTACGCCAACTGCGCCTCCGGCTCCTCCTCGGCCCACTGCAACGCCGACTGCAGCGCCGCCTCCGCCCACCCCAGCTCCCCGACCCACTCCCACCCAGACTCCGCCACCGGTGGCGGCTGCTCCCCCTGCTCCGCCGGCTCCCACCCGCCCCCCCACTGCCGAGCCTCTACCCGTGCAGCCCAGGGAGCGGGACTCGGATCCCAGCCAATTGCAGCCTGTTGCGCCTGCTCCCCAACCGCCGACGGAGGTTCTCCCTGCCGAGCGGCCCTCCGATGCTTCCCAGTTGGGGCCGCCCCTCAGCGCTTCCGCTCCCAGTGATGGGGCCGGGATCCAGGGCAGAGGAGCCAGCGGCTTGGCCAACCCCACCCAATCGGCTCCCAACCCCCCCAGCGTGGCGGCGCGGGCCAATGTGGACTGGGGCCCTTGGCTGGCAGCTCTGCAACGCAAAGTGGAGCAGAATTGGATCCCTGGCCAGACCGGCACCTCCCGCCGCACAGTGGTGATCTTTACAGTGGGCCGGGGGGGCGAGCTGCAGAGCATTCGCCTGGCCCGCACTTCCGGCAGCCAACAAACCGACGACGCAGCGCTGACAGCAATTCAGCGGGCGGCGCCCTTTTTGCCCCTGCCTGAGGCCTATGAAGGCAACTCGGTGACGATCAACTTCACCTTCGACATCAACGTCTTGGGCCAGTTGACGGTGGGGGGATCCGCCAACTAGGTGGGGGATCCGCTTCTGGCAAGTTTAGGCAGAGGCGGCAGCTGTTCTTTCGGGGGCGGCACCCTGCTCCTGCAGGGATCCCATCTGGATCAGCTCGATTTTGTAGCCATCGGGATCCTCGACAAAGGCGATCACGGTGCTGCCGTGTTTCATGGGCCCGGGCTCGCGCACCACTTTGCCGCCGCGGGCTTTGATAGCCTCACAGGTGCTGTAGATATCCTCGACGCCGATGGCGATGTGGCCGTAGCCGTTGCCCAGCTCGTAGTGGTCGGTACCCCAGTTGTAGGTTAGCTCGAGCACCGCCGTTTCCGATTCGTCGCCATAGCCCACGTAGGCCAGCGTGAACTCCCCGCTGGGGTAGTCTTTTTTGCGGAGCAAGTGCATCCCCAGAACGTCACAGTAGAACTGCAAGGAGCGCTCTAGGTTGCCAACGCGGATCATGGTGTGGAGAAGACGCATGGGACGAGCTCCAAGAAATGGGCGACGTTGCGTTTATTCTAGTCCTTGACTCCTAGAGATCCGTGGATGAGCTCAACTCCCCTGCAACGCACCCCCCTGTTTCCCCTGCACCAAGCCTTGGGGGCGCGGTTTGTCTCCTTTGCCGGCTGGGAAATGCCGCTGCAGTATCAGGGGGTGGTGGCCGAGCATCGGGCGGTGCGGGAGCGGGCAGGCGTCTTCGACATCTCCCACATGGGCAAGTTCGACCTCTGGGGGCCGGAGCTGGGATCCCACCTCAGCCGTCTGGTGCCCAGCGATCTGGGCGCTGTGGCGGTGGGATCCGCTCGCTACACGGTTTTGCTAAACCCCCTAGGGGGCATTGTGGACGATGTCATCTTCTACCGGCACCCACCAGAAGGCGAGCTGGAGCACTGGAGCCTGATCGTCAACGCGGCCACCCGCCAAAAGGACTGGGAGTGGCTCCATCAGCAGGGGATCCCCGGCCTGGAACTTCAAGATCACACCGAGTCTCAGGTGTTGCTGGCGGTGCAGGGGCCGGCAGCCGAAGAGGTTTTGCAGCCTTTTTTGGCGGGATCCCTGAGGGCTTTGCGCCGGTTTCAACACGGGCAGTTTGCGACTCGAAAAGAGAGATCCTCAGGGGCAGGGGTCTTTGTGGCCCGCACCGGCTACACCGGAGAGGATGGCTTTGAGCTCCTGCTCGGCCCTGCCGACGGGCTTTGGCTCTGGGAGCAACTGGTGCAGGCGGGGGTACAGCCTTGTGGACTGGGCTGCCGCGATACGCTGCGCCTGGAGGCCGCTTTCTGTCTCTACGGGCAAGACATAGATGAGAGCACCACCCCCCTGGAAGCCGACCTGGGCTGGTTGGTCAGCAATCCAGGGGACTACATCGGCAAGCCTGCCCTCGAAAGCCAACGCCAGCAAGGGATCCCGCGCCGTCTGGTGGGGTTTCGGCTGTTGGAGCGAGCCATTCCCCGCCGCGGCTATGCCATCTACGCTCCCAACTCCCCTGAGCCGATCGGCCGGGTAACCAGCGGCACCCATTCTCCCACTTTGGGCTATGGCATCGGCCTGGGATATGTGGATTCAACTTGGGCTAAGGTGGGATCCCGGCTAGAGATTGAGATTCGGGGCCAGCGCCGTCCTGCTGAAGTGGTGAAGAAGCCGTTCTACAGAGGGCAGGCTCCAGTTAGCTTGGGGAGTTGAGCTGTCTGCCGGCCTTGGGGGTGGAGTATTCCTGCTGTAGCCGCCGCAATTTCCGCAGGGCCCGCCGCTCAATTTGCCGGACTCGCTCCCGCGAAAGACCGATGTGCTCCCCAATCTCCCGCAACGTCAGGCCCTTCGACCCATCCAGCCCATAGCGGGCCACAATTACCTGCTGCTCGCGTTCGCTCAGTTGGCTCACCAGGGCGCGCACTTCCTCGCAATGGGCAACCCGATTCAGATGTTCGATGGGATCGTTGTCCTCGTCAGGGATAAAGTGCTGCAGCTCGGTGCCGTCCTCGTCGCCTACCCCTACATTAAGGGATCGGATCTCGGCCATGTGGCGGGTGATCAGTTCGCGGTAGTTGTCGCCAATATCCAGCGAATCGAAAACTTCCTCTGCGGCAGGCCGGGATCCCTTCTCAGCGGACAGCTCGCGGTAGCGCCGCTTCACCTGGGAGACCTTCTCGTACATGTGGGCGGGCAGCCGGATCAGGCGCCCTTTGTTTTGGATGCCGCGGTTCACGCTCTGCCGGATCCACCAGGTGGCGTAGGTGGAGAACTTGTACCCCCGCGTGGGATCAAATTTTTCCACGGCGCGGGTGAGGCCAATGGTGCCCTCTTGAATCAGATCCAGGAACGGCAAGCCGCGGTTGCGGTAGCGCTTGGCAATCGACACCACCAGGCGCAGGTTGCATTCCACCATGCGCTTTTTGGCCGCTTCCCCCTGCCGCAGGATCTGCTGCAGCTCCTCTAAAGGGATCCCCAGCCGTCGGCTCCAATCCTCCAGCGACTCGTGCTGCCGCCGCTGCTCCAGAAGGGCCATCATCCGCTGCACTTGGTGGGCCAGATGCAGTTCTTCCTCAGCGGTGAGCAACGAGTAGCGCCCAATGATTTTTAAAAAACGCCCCACTGCGTCTTGCAGCTCAAGATTCTCCGCCATATCAAACCCCACACCATAAGTTGATGCCCTGTCAGAATCTTCGCTTCTGCTGTCGCATCAAGCTTGCTTCCCACAGTACGAAGCCGACCTTGCTGCAAACAGCACTTTATTCATACCAGTAGAAAAGCCTTTCCGTAAAGGTTTTGGCAACCTAAAATCCAGACTTTCAGCGGCTATTTGATTCACTAAATTTATTGAGTCTTGTCCTTGAGCTACCGCCAGCGGTTCCTCAGTTCCGGCCTCTGTCAGCTCGCCGATTTACGGGTAGATGTTACTAAAATAAGGCGATTCCGTTACTCAAAACTTAAATCAATAGGACAGAAAAAAGCAAGCAAGATCGGTCATGCTCTCTCAATCGTTAACCAGATTGTACTGAGATAAGAAACATGTTTTTTGATACACTCTACATCGCTACAGATGCCTATTTTGTCTGTAGAAATCTATCGGAGAGGCTGGCCCGGCAAGGTACAGCCTTTTAATTTAAAATAGGGTACAGGTATTCAAGAGGAAGGAGAGAAAGGAATGCCGACTCATTCTTTGGATTTGCGGCAAAGAGTTGTAGCAGCCTACCAGGCAGGTAACACCTCCATCCGCCAGGTAGCTAAACGCTTCATGGTGACCAAAAGAACAGTACACCGCTGGGTGCGACAGTACCAACAAACTCAAGATTTAGCCCCTAAGAAAGCAGGCACCAAGCGAGTGGGCATTTTGGAACAACATCGGCAGGAAGTGATGGCAATTATTACAGAACACCCAGACTTCTACCTGTGGCAGTATCAAGAACTGTTGCGCGAGCGCTTAGGAATCAATGTAAGCATCGTCACAATACATAATTTCTTGAAAAAGCAAGGAATGACTCTAAAAAAAAGACCTACCGCAGTGCAAAAGTCAAAGAAGAGGAGGTGCAAAGGGAACGACTAGCTTATAGTCAAGAAGTCAGGAATATTCCAGCAGAGGATTTGATTGCCCTCGACCAGACAGGGGTCTGGGAGGGAATGGAGCGGGGAGTATCTCGGAGTTTACGTGGTCAACGGGCTTATCATTACCGTCAAAGATACAAGGGGGAAAAGTATACGGTTATTGGAGCTATTTCCTTGAGAGGTGTAGTTGGCTGTCGTGTCATCAAGGGTGGGATGAAGAAAGAGGACTTTTTGGAGTTTTTGAGAAGCGAGTTATGTCCGAAGCTAGATGCGAGGAAGGTTGTGATTATGGACAATTTGAATATCCACAAGAGTCGGGAAGTTGAGGAATTGATTAGGGGGACAGGAGCACGAATCCTATACCTGCCTGTGTATGCGCCGGAGTTGAATCCCATTGAGATGATGTGGTCGGTGTTGAAGCATTTTATTCGGCAGCTTTGCAGAATTGGGAAATATAGCATGGAGCAGATAGTGAAGACTTCTTTACTACTGATCAATCCATCCTCCTTCCGAAGTTGGTTTGCTAAGTGCTGCTATTGTACCCCTTGAGCCCTTAACAGGCTGTATCAAACAGCCTGCTAATCCATTTCTGAAACCTTTTGAGGCTGATTTCAGAGAGAGTTGTCAATGAGCCTCAACCCCAAACCAGCCAAGGCAGATCCCAAGGAAAAGCCATCGTCTTGGCTGCCCCAAGTTTAGAGTAAATCAAGATAAATTTTGGATCTCAGACACTACCCATAGAGTCAAGTCTTCGAGCCGCCATCGTACTACAGGTTATCCGTCGAGTAGGGGCTATGGAGCCCAGGCGGGAAAAGCCGCAACCCCTGCTGTCGCACTCGCCGCTCCTGGAAGGGGATGGGGGTGACGCGCGGCAAAGGTGTAGCCACAGGCTGGGGAGTTGAAGTGGGGACAGGCTGCGGAGAGGGCTCTGGGCTGGGTTCAGGTTCAGGAGTGAGCCCTACGGGCGGTGGCGCGGGAACAGCCGGGATCCCTTCTGCGGTGGGACGGGAACGGTCCAGCTGAAAGCGAGGCTGGCGAGGCGGCGCGGGAGTGGGTGTCGGGGTGGGCGTCGGCGTCGGGGTGGGCGTCGGCGTCGGGGTGGGCGTCGGCGTCGGGGTGGGCGTCGGCGTCGGGGTGGGCGTCGGCGTCGGGGTGGGCGTCGGCGTCGGGGTGGGCGTCGGCGTCGGGGTGGGCGTCGGCGTCGGGGTGGGTGTCAGCGTCGGGGTGGGTGTTGGGGTCGGCGTGGGCTGAGGCTGCACAATGGCCAGGGCCTCTTCCGCTTTCAGCTCGCCGCGGATCAGCTTGGAGAGCGTGTCTTGGCCCCCGGGGGTGTAGGTGATCTCGCGGGCAGCGCTGTTGAACACATTGCGGATGGGATCCCCTTTGCTGTCCACCAGCTCCACCACCATCACGTTGCGACCGGGCCTCAAGCCCTTCAAGTAAAAAGACTCCCAGCGATCCAGCAGGCCGGACTGGCCGTTGAGGGTGTAGCGGATGCGCCAATCCCGCGGCAGGTCGGTCAGCAAACTTTCGCGCACCGGGGCGTTGGCCAGCCAAAAATCCACCAAGATCGGCTCGGCACCGTAGCTGCCGCTGGGCTGGTTGTAGGTGAGCAGGGGCAACTGCGGTTGCGGCACATATTCCGGTGTGGAGGCGAGCACGTGGAAGCTGACCTGGGCGTAGGCCTCGGAGTTTTTAAAGCTCTCGTGCCAGGGCTTGCCGGCAAACACCCGCAGAGTATGGGATCCCGGCTCCAAATCTTCGAAAACGAGGGGAGCATCGGCGTCGTAATGGGCGATGTAGGGCCGGTTGTCCAGCACCACGTGCAGATGGGGGCCAAGGCCCAGTTGCGGATCTTTAAAGAGCGGGTACCCCTGCACCGCAAAGCGAACGGTTACTTGCCGCTCCGACAACACCTCTCCGGGTTGGGGGCTGAGGATCTGTACTCGCGGACGGCAGTGCTCCAAGTAGGCATCCAGCTTGGCGATCTCCGGCGGCACCGGTACCCGCTCGAGCTGAGGTAGCTGTTCCTGGGGCTGTTCAAGCGGGGATCCAGCGCAAGCGACCAGCACAAGAGCCGCCACCAGAGCCATCCACCATCCCCATCTCCAGGTTCTGGCCTTTCCCGCGTGTCTTTGCATGAGCCTCACATCCCAACACTTTCGGTATCCTGCCGAGCTGCAGATAAGCCATCCCCACATTACCAGCATGTGTCCTTTGGGGAAGATCCCCTCCCCCGCCCTAGAATGGGATCAGCGGTCTGGCCCAAGCCAGGTCAGGAGAACTTCTGAGGTCAGGTATGGCTGTGTTGGCGATAACGGCCCTTGCAGGCCTGGATCTAGCTCAGTGGCAGGCTTTGCTCAACAACGTGGCCTTTGCCGTTTGCTTAGGGGCCATGCTGTTTTATTGGGGCGGGGCAGCGTTTCCCCAGGTGCAGCTTCTGTCGGAGCTGGGCTTGGCGGGGATGATCGGGGCGAACTTGACGATCGCCGCCCTGCTGACGGCCCGCTGGATCGATGCCGGCTATTTCCCCTTGAGTAACTTGTACGAGTCTTTGTTTTTCTTGGCCTGGGGGATCACCGCCTTGCATCTGCTGGCTCTCCACTGGACTCGTAGCCGTTGGGTGGGGGTGACGACCGCCCCGCTGGCGACGGGCGTTGTGGCCTTTGCCGCCCTGGCCCTGCCGGCAGATATGCAGGAGGCCCAGCCACTGGTGCCGGCTTTGCAATCCAACTGGCTGATGATGCATGTAACGGTGATGCTTCTGGCCTATGCAGCCCTCTTGGTGGGATCCCTTTTGGCCATCGCTTTTCTCATCGTCACCCGCGGCCAGGAAGTTCAGTTAAAGGGCAACTCCCTCGGCCTGCAATTTGGACCCTCCCAGCCTGCAACCCACCCCGAATGGACAGAAGCCACCCTGCCATCGCCCGCTGCAGAACTGGTCTACGCCGGGATCCGCTCCCCCCGACCGGCTGAACCCCCTCCCCAACCGGCACCCGAAGGGATCCCGCTGCAACGGCTGAGCCTGGCGGAAATCTTAGACAACACCAGCTACCGGCTAATCGGGCTGGGGTTCCCGCTGCTGACCATCGGCATCATTGCCGGCGCCGTCTGGGCCAACGAAGCCTGGGGCACCTACTGGAGCTGGGATCCCAAAGAAACCTGGGCCTTGATCACCTGGTTGGTCTTTGCCGCCTATTTGCACGCCCGCATCACCAAAGGCTGGCAGGGCAAGCGCCCCGCTCTCTTGGCCAGCTTGGGCTTTGGGGTGGTTTGGGTGTGTTATCTGGGGGTGAACTTTCTGGGCAAAGGCTTACACAGCTATGGCTGGTTCTTCTAAGATCTCTTGGGCCAACAAATCAACCCCCGTTTGTGGGTATTCTGGTGCTGGCAAGCCGTCGTGGATCCCTCTGAGGAGAAAAGCATGCGACTGTTCAACTACCTGATCCTGTTCTCGGCCCTCCTGGGAATCGCTCTTTTCGCCATGCAAAACGCCAGCCCGGTCACGATTACCTTTGCCCCCGGCGTCAGCGTTGAAAGCCCGCTGGCGATCGAACTGTTGGCCTCTGCCGGGATCGGGGCCGCCCTTGCCTGGCTCTATAGCCTCTGGATGCGTCTCCAATTCAGCATCGAAGCCCGCGAGAAAAATCGGCAGTTGCAAGAAAAGGAAGTCACCATTAGCGAGCTGAAGGAAATGGTGGTGGAGCTGGAAGCCAAAGTCAAGCAACTGCCCCCCAGCAAGCGTGCCGAGCCCCAGGAAGACATTCAGGACGTTAAGGAAGTCACCACAGAGGGATCCCCTGCCTAGAACTGTTCCGAACGGATCCCGTCGATCTCCAAGCAGTTGGGGTAAAATTGAAATTCTGCTTGCCTCTTCCACTAGCCCATCACTTCCTATGCAGGTCACACAAGAAAAACGTCCTGGCAGCCGGGTTGGCCTCAAGATCGTGGTAGAAGCCGACCAGGTTAAGCGCTCCTACGAAAAAACCTTGCGCCAACTGGAGCGGAATATCCAGATCCCCGGATTTCGCAAGGGCAAAGCTCCCCGCAACCTGGTGATACGCCAGGTGGGCCGCGAGCGCGTCATGGCCAGTGCCGTCGATGACCTGATCAACGAGGCCATCCAACAGGCGCTCAAGGACACCCAACTGCATCCCATCAGCCGCTTCGAGCTGGACGACAAGGTGGAGCAGCTTCTGGATCGCTTCAACCCGGAGGCCGACTTCAGCTTCTCGGGGTATGTGGAGGTGTACCCCGAAGCCCGTGTCGGCCAATACAAGGGCCTGACCGTCACGGCCACCCGCGTCACCGTCAAGCCCGAACAGATCGACCAGCTCATCGACCGGTGGCGGGATCAGCGGGCCACCCTCTTGCCGGTGGAGGATCGGCCCGCCCAGTTGGGGGATGTGGTGGTGATCGATTTTCAAGCCCGCGATGCCGAGGGCAATCCTCTGGAGGAAATCGCCGCCCAGGACTTTCAGTTGGAGCTCAAAGAGGAGAACTTCATCCCTGGTTTTGTGGCGGGCGTGGTCGGCATGCAGCTCGACCAAACCAAGGAGATCACAGCTACTTTCCCTGACGATTACTTCAGAAAAGAGTTGGCCGGGAAAACGGTTACGTTCACCGTCTGCCTCAAAGAGATCAAGACCAAAGAGCTGCCGGAGCTGGATGACGCCTTTGTGCAGGAGATCAGCGAGTTTCAGACGGTGGCCGAACTGCGGGAACACCTGCAAAAGCGCCTCGAGCAAGATGCCCTGCGGCAATCTGAGGAGAACCTGGAGACGGCCATCCTCAATGCCATCTTGGAAACCACCGAGGTGGATCTGCCGGAGACCCTAGTCGAGCAAGAAACGACACAACTGCTGGCCCGAAGCCTTCAGTCGCTGCAGCAGCAGCAAGGGGTCACGCCGGGAGAGATCCGCAAGTTCTTGTCCCAACTGCCGCCGGAAACTCTCAACCAGTTGATGGAGCGCCACCGGCCCGAGGCCATCAACCGGCTGCGGCGCACCTTGGCTCTGAGCGCTATCGTCCGGCAGGAGCAGATTGCTGTAGGCCCCAACGAATTGGAAGTCGAGGTGGAAGAGGTGATGGCGGCCTATGCGCAGCAAGGGCAGAAGCTGGATCGGGAGCGAGTCCGCCAAGCAGTCCACGAAGATCTGCTCGCCAACAAGGTGATGGCCTGGCTGAAGTCCCAAACCACGGTCAACTGGGTCGATAGCGAAGGCAACCCCACCGAACCGCCCACCCTCTCGCCCCGCTCTGAGGGTGAAGACCGGCAGGAGAGGTCTGAGTCGGCTAGGGCAGGGGTGCCGGAGACGGAGTTTGAGGCCGAGAAGCCAGAGGGATCCGCGATCCCCGAGGCAGTTGAGCCTCCTGTCGATGCGAAAGCTGAGGGGGAGGTTGCAACAGAGCCGCAGGCAGCTCTCCCTTCTGTAGAAGCAGAGGCGTCTGGGATCCCTGAGGCGGTTGAGCCTTCTGCAGAGGCGGCCACAGACCCTGCTGGCTTGCAACTGGAACAGGCCGTCGCGGAGACACCCAAAGCGGGCAAAAAGAGCAAAAAGGACAAGTAGAGGGTCCTGGTTGCCTCCCTAGACTTGCCGGTTCTCACACCTTGGCCGCCGGGGTCGGAAAAAGCCGGGCTACAAGAGGCCGCGCCGCATCTGGTCCCAGAGGCGGAGGTAGGACTCGGCTTCGGCGGGGCTCAGAGGCCGCCAAATCTCGGCGCGCTCCCAGGTAGAAGGCTGAAAGTCAGCCCTGCGACGCAGCCGAGGAGAGAGTTGGGCCAAATCCAGCGGCCAAACCGAAGGGATCCCGCTCAAGTTCACCAGGCGGGGGGCGAACTCTGGGGTTAGGACGAAGTCAATCCAGTCGGCCAGCAGGGATCCTTCCAGCTCTGGGGAAGCGTTGTGAGCTCTATGCGGCCGCACCCAGACATCCCACCAGATGGCGGATCCCGAAGCCGGGATCGCCACCTCCAGCTCGGGGTAGTTGGCCTGGGTGGCATAGAGATCCTGCGACCAGCCCACAGCCACCCAGCTATCGGCCAGGCGCAACATGGGCAAGTAGTCGGCGGAAGTATAGGCCAGAACCTGGCGGTGCAGGGATCCCAGCTCTCGCCGCAGTTCGGCCTCTTCGGGATCGAGGGGATCGTTGTAGGAGCGGCCCAGCTTTTTGAGGACGAGCCCGATCACCTCCCGGGGGTGATCTGGCAGGGTGAGTTTGCCGGCCAGCTCAGGCCGCCACAGATCCGCCCAGTCCCGGATGGGGTCGCTCACCCGGTCGCGGCGGTAGGCAATGGCCGTTACCCCCCAGCGCCAGGGCACGCCCCAGATCTGCCCCTCTCGCCGGGCAGCAGCCTGCCAGCGGCGATCCAAGTGCTGCCACCGTTCTCCCAAGAGGTCAGGTGGCAAGGGATCCAGCCAACCGGCAGCAATGGCCCGATCCAAGGCGTCAGCTCCCAACAGGCTCAGGGCCGCTGCTGGCGGCTGTCGCCGGAACCATCTCCCCGGCTCCCACCAGGCCGGCTCAGGCGGCTGGACGCTCTGCTGCAGGTAGGCCAGCAACTGGGCCCGCTCGTCCAACAGTTGCAGCCGAAAGCGAACCTGGGTGCGGCGGCGAAACTCGTTCACCAAGCTGGCCGGGATCCCCTGTTTAAGGGCAAGAATGAGGGGCAGAGAGCCCCTAGGCCCGCCACAGCCGGCCACCGCCAGCCCCAGCAGGAGCCCGTACAGAAATTCACGTCGGCTCAGCCCTTGCTTGCCCACGCCAGTACCGCTCCACCAGAATCAGGGCCACCAGATCATCGTAAGCCTTGTCCGGCACCCGCATCCCCTTGGGCAACAGCCGCTCCCATCCCCGCGGTGGGTAAAAATCCCAGTAGCGCCGCCGGGCTTCTTCTGAGCTGTGCCTCTCGTCCACCAGAACAATCTGTTGGGGTGGGAGGAGCGACTCCAGTTGCCGTTTCCAGCCTCGCGCCGTTGTCTGATTTCCCAGGATGAGCCGCTCCGCCCCAAACTGCTGCCAGAGGGCCTGCAACCTGGCCAAGGCCTCCCCGGCTGAGACCACCTCCCGATGCAAGACCTGCCACGCCGGCTGAACTTGCACCACGGCAAGGCCGCACTTGTCCCGCCCCGGGTCAAAACCCATCAGCACTCGCCCCTCTTCCAGCCCGCCCAGATGGAGTGGATCCCTCATCCCCCAATCTGCCCCGCCTGCTGAACGGGGGTGGTGCCCTGCTGGCCAGAGGCCTCCGCCATCAGGAAACTCACCCGCAGCGGCCCCGCCGTGTAGATGTCGGTGTCAGCAACCAGCTTCACATCCAGGGGGGTAGTGCTCTGGCGGAGATGCTGCACAACTTCCAAGAACTTCACCTGCGAGAATTCTCCGACAGTGCCGGTGATGGGATCCGAGAGGAGGCCTTCTGCCTGGGAGCGCTGATTGGCCTGGTTGAGGAGCTCCAGCAGCCGCTGTTGGATTTCGTTCTCGCTCAAGCCTGGCTGCATTACACCCTGCGCCAGCACGGATCCCCTGGCGAAGATGCGCTGGTTGGGGTAAATCTCCACCAGCACAGGCACAGGCTCTCCCTTAAGCCGATTGGTGAGGGAGAGGATGCGCACTGCCCAGCTACCAGGTTCCTTCAACTTTTCCAGAGCTTGGTCGGCCTCCTCGCGGCGGATGAGGATGGCGTTCTCCAGAGGGGGGATGGGCCGGGAGCCGAGGGCAAGGGCCCGCTGTTCTGCCTGGGCCAAAACTCGCTCAAACTGCCGCCGGACTGCCGCCGGGTCTGCCCCTGCTGGCGTTTGCACAACTCCTGTAGCCAGGACTTCTCCCGCCAGAATGGCCAGCTCTCCCCGCCGCAGCCGCACCGCTAACTGGTTGAGCTGCGCGATCTCCTGCTCAAGCTGCTTTTTTTGAGTTTCCAGTTGGCTCAGGGCCGTCTGCGCCGTATCCAGAGAGCGCTCCAGTTGATCCCGATCCAGTTGCAGAGCCTGCTTTTGCGACTCCAGATCGGCAATCATCTTTCGGGCCGCCTCCACCTCTGCCTTCACCGCCTCCAACTCCGCCTGGGCCCGCTCCAGGCCGGGCTGCACTTGGGCCAGTTGCTCGTTGGCTGCCGCCAGCTTCGCCTCCGCCTCTTGCCGCTCTTGTAGCGCCATAGCCAGTTGATCCCGGACTTCGCTCAGGCGTGTCTGGGCTGCCGATTGCTGACTGCGAAATTGGTCGAGATCCAGCTTGAGCCGGTCTCGCTCGGCTCTGAGAGTGGCATTCTCCGCTTCCAGCAGAGCTTTCTGGCGGTTGAGGGCCCGCAGCTCCTGCTCTGCCTGGGCAATTTGGTTGGTGTAGCTGAACAGGGCTTCCGAAAGAGAGCGGTTGAGGAGCAGCAGCGTGCCCAAGGTCAGCGCCGAGATGCTCACGCCGGTAATCACGGCTACCAAAACGGCCGTGTGGCGGGGACGCAGGTTAAACCAGGTGAGGCGCTTTTTGCCAATCCGATACCCGACCCGATCCCCGACAACGGCAATCAGGCCACTGACAAACAACATGTAAAGGATCAGCAGTACGCCTTGCATAGCCCGGGATCCCTGCCATGGAAATCTTAGCAAGGTTACCCTGAAGGTCTGGGAAGTTGAGGGCAGGCCGAGCCAGAGAAGTGCGGCCCCGCGTAAGCGGATGGGGTTGAAGGACTCCGTCCGGCTGACGCGAACAGTAGCCCTGAAGCATGCTCGCTTAGAGAGCAAGCAAGCCCCGAACCCCCCCGTATACGCGGGGCAGGGGGGCTGGTTTATAGAACGCCCCAAAAGGGCGGTAACCTTTGCACCGTTCAGGTCGGCGTCACCCCTCCAGCCGCAATGTCCACAAGAAAACCCTTCCTACAAGACTTGCCTGGCTCTGGGTGGATGCGCAGACACCTACCTGCCGCCGCTACCTGCTGCACATGAGCCCCTTGAGAAGGCTTCCACCTGCTCAGCTAACGTCCGTTTAGAAATATCGACGCCGCAATAGGAGTAGCCACGCCGAATCAGTCCCAATGCCCACCTCGAGAAAATAGGTCTCAGGAGTGGCTCCCCCTGTCGCCAAGATGGCATCGGCGATCTCTTCCTCTACAGCGGGGAAAAAGCTGCGGGTAGCATCGTAAAAGTCGGCAGCCCGATCAAAACAAACGCTGTGGGATCCTGCCATCGCCGCCCTCTTCCCCAACAGGCAAACCCAGACAGACAGAGTATCAACAGGAGTGAGCAGGGATCGACCGGATCCCTGCCCCCTCAAGCCCAAAATTTGCTCTCTTCAAGACTCCGGCGCCAGGCGGGCATAGAACAAGCCCTGGACACGGACGGTGCGGGGTTCCAGTGCCCCTTGCTCGGTGCTGGACTGCTGAATGCTAACGAAGGAGCCGCCCATCTCTCCCGTGCTGGGATCCACGCGGGCAATGCGCAGCGACAGTTTCCCCCGCGAAACCTCGTCCACCTTGCGGTTGGTGGCGAAGTCGTCCTTGGCCGCCTGTAGCCCTACGGCTGTGTCGTAGCCGGTGTTAGAGCCGCGCCCGCGCGCGTCGAGGAAGGTGCTGGTGTGGTAGCCGGGCACCAAGAACTCCCCTTCAAAGTCGGTCGAGGGGTCAATGGCGGAGCCCTGAGCTGTGGCCACCAAATCTTTCACGCTAAACAAAAATGGCACCAGCTCGCGGCGGGGCAACTGACCGGTGGTCGGCTGAAAGGTGATCCCGTCCACCACTTTGAGCTCCAACCCGCCGTCTTTGGGGGTGACCTCAGCCTTAATCGGCCCCAGCGTGGCTGCCGAGATCATGATGTTTTTGGCCTTGATAAACTCTTTTTCCCCGTTCCGTTTCTCTTCTTCCACCTCAATTTGCACCGGCTGGAAGCAGACGTCTGTCAACTTTAGGGATCCCCCCTTGGGCACCTCGATGCGGCCGCGGGCATCGTCCGAGACGGAAGGGCATATGGCCGCCTTGCCGGTGTTGCGGATCTGGTCGTAGGTTAAGGGGGCCTTGGCCGCCTCCGCCGGCAGGGCGAAGACGCTCAAACAGAGCGCCAACAGGATGGCGAGTAGTGGACGGTACCGCATAATCAACCTCGAAAAACCTGTTTTAATCTCAATGCTGCTGGGGAAAATAAGCCCGAATGCCCCTATTGTACGCAATAGTGATCCCCTCTTTGGCCGGGCTTGCAGAAGTTTCCTGGCCAGGCAGAGCTGTCGGGTAGCTGCGTTTTCCTACTTCTTGGATTGCCGACCCCTGCCCTTCTACAAAGACCTCGCGGCCCCCTCAAAGCGGGCCACTCGCCACCAGGGATCCCAGCCAGCGCTCCCGAATCTGGTTCACCAGCTCGCCGATGGGCTGTTGGTTGACGCGGTAGCTGGTGGGATGGGCGATCAAGCGGGCGGTGCTCTCGAAAAGGCAGTCCCGTTCCACCAGGCCGTTTTCCCTCAGGGTACGTCCGGTGGCCACCAAGTCCACAATCGCATCGGCCATGCCGGTGATGGGAGCCAGTTCCACTGAGCCGTAGAGGGAGATAATTTCCACCGGCAAATCCAACCGGTCAAAATACTCGCGGGCGCAGCCGACAAACTTGGAAGCCACGCGGGCATGGGGAGGCAACTGGGCCGCCGAGGTGTAGGGACTTTCTTGGCGAAGAGCCACCGACATGCGACAGTGGCCGAACTTCAGATCCAGCAGGTGGGCCACTCGCACCTCGCTGCCGGCATAGCGCTCCCGCAAGACGTCGTAGCCGACGATGCCCAGTTGGGCCTGGCCGTACTCCACATACACCGGCACGTCGTGGTTGCGCACCAGCAGCGCCTCGTAGCGTTGCCCGTTGAGCTGGGTGGGCGATTCAATCCGCAGCAGGCGGTTGCCGGGATCCAAAAAGCGACTGAAATCGATCCCCACCTGTTGCAAGCAGCGGATAGCGTCGGCCAGCAAGGCTCCCTTGGCCAGGGCAATGGTGATCGGCTGGCCGGCGGAACGGCAACCTGGGGTATCGGGATGCGGGGCGGGGCTGAGGCCGAAAGCCATCGACATAGAAGGATGTCCGGGATCCCTGCTCTTGCCAGGGCTAGATAGAGAGTAAAGCCTTGACAGCGGCAGAGCAGTTGCGGGCGTTGCTTTCCCTCGATTGTAGAGGATCGGCCTCTTGGCGGCGATTCCCCCCTCTATCCCCCCGTACACGGGGGGACTGGGGGGCCAGCCCAGAGCGAAAACCCTCTTCTGTTATCCAGACTGCCGATCCTGGGATGATAAAGTCAGGAGACGATAGACCCGGAGGAGAGAGGACGGCATGAAAGCCATGATCCTGGCAGCCGGCAAAGGGACGCGGGTACGGCCCATCACCTACATGATGCCCAAGCCGATGATCCCGATTTTGCACAAGCCGGTCATGGAGTTCTTGGTGGAGCTGCTGCGGGAACATGGGTTCGACCAAATCATGATCAACACCAGCCACCTCGCTCACCAGATCGAAGACTACTTTCGCGATGGCCAGCAGTGGGGAGTACACATCGGCTTTTCCTTCGAGGGCCACTTCGAGAACGGCCAGCCGGTGGCCGAACCCCTGGGATCCGCCGGTGGCATGCGCAAGATCCAGGATTTTTCCGGTTTTTTCGACAGCACCTTCGTGGTGCTCTGCGGCGATGCCCTGATCGACCTCAACCTGACCCAGGTGGTCAACTTTCACAAATCTAAGGGGGCATTGGCCACGGTGGTGTTGCGAGAGGTGGATCCCAGCCAAGTCTCCAGCTATGGCGTGGTGGTAACCGATGCGACGGGCCGGGTCACCGCCTTCCAAGAAAAACCCAGGCAGGAAGAGGCCCTCAGCAACACCATCAACACCGGCATCTACGTGTTCGAGCCAGAAGTCCTGGACTACATCCCCCCCGGCTGCCCCTATGACATCGGCAGCGATCTCTTCCCCGCCTTGGTGAAAGCCGGCGCCCCCTTCTACGGCCTCAAGGCCGACTTCCAGTGGGTGGACATTGGCCGTACCCCTGACTACTGGCTGGCGGTACAGAAGGTGCTGCGCGGCGAGATCAAGGGGGTCAAGGTGCCCGGGATCCAGATTCGGCCCGGCGTCTGGACGGGGATCAACATCCGCGCCAACTGGGATCGCATCCATATCGAGCCGCCGGTCTACATTGGGGCCAGCACTTACCTGGCAGACGGGGTGAAGCTCATCGGCCCCACAGCCATTGGCTACGGCTGTGTGTTGAACGAAGGGTGTACGCTGGATGGCAGCCTCATCTTCAACTACACCCAAATCGCTGCAGGAGTTACCCTGCGCCACCAGATGGTGATGGGTCGCTACTGTATTTCCTCCGATGGCAATGCCATCGACACGGAAGAGTCCAACCTCACCTGGTTGATCGGAGATGCTCGCAGCCATGCCAACGGCAAATCCCAATAGCACCCTCTATCTCTACGGGATCGTCGCTGCCCCCGGCCCGCGCCACCTGAATGTGGTGGGGCTGGACAAGCAGCCGGTGGGGATTCACGTGCTGGGATCTTTGGCCTTTCTCTATTCCCAGGCTCGCCAGGAGCGCTACTTGGCCAGCCGGGCCAATCTGCTGGCCCACGAAGCTGTCCTAGAAACCGTGATGAGCGAGGGATACCGCGCCCTGCTGCCGCTGCAATTTGGCCTGGTGGTGAGCGGCTGGGATCAGGTAGAGCAGGATTTGATCAAACCGCACCTGGCCGATCTGCTGGCCCTGCTGCAGCGCCTGGAGGGCAAACGGGAGGTGGGGGTAAAAGTCTTCTGGGATCCCCAGCAAGAGCTCCAATTGGGGCTAGAGGAAAACCCGGCCCTGAAAGCCCGGCGGGACGAGATGGCTGGCACCCCCTTGGGGCTAGATGCAGTAGTGGAAATTGGGCAGGCTCTGGAGCAAATGCTGGAGCAACGGCGCCAACACATTGCCCAAACCTTCACAGCCGCCCTCGGCTCTCTGGCCAGCGATCGCGTCGAGGGAGAGCTGCTTACGGAAAACATGGCCTACAACAGCTCGTTTCTCATCAACTGGGAAGATGAGCCGGCTTTTGCCCAAAAAGTGGAGGAGCTGGATCGAGCCTTTCAGGGACGGCTGCGCATTCGCTACAACAATTTCACCGCTCCCTACAATTTCGCCAAGCTTTGACCGGCCTGTACTCCCCCCCCTATATCCCCCCGTCTACGGAGGGACTGGGGGGCCAGCCGCTTGGGACAGGCAGCGCGGATGTGGGACTCGCTCAGGTCGGGCATGAGGGCCAGGGCCCGTTGGGGATCGATTTGCGCTTCGCACACCGCCTCCAGCACCTGCTCGGCCAGAAGGGAAAGGGGCATATCGGCGGTTTGCTCAGGATCGGTATCCTCTCTAATTTGTCGAACTCCCACCGGCGGGGGAGGCAACACCGGCGGCGCCGCCTGCGGGGGCAAGGTGGTGGAGGTACCCACCTCCAACTGCGCTTCGGCCAGGGCCACACCGCGCCCTGCCACCAACAGGGATCCCAGCAACAGCGTCCCCCCCAACCTGCCTATTCCCTTGCTGAGCGGAGCACGCTTCCCCAGACCTTCTCCAAGGCTACCGCTAGCCAACCTTTTGCCCAGCGCTTCGCCGCTCATCTTACCCCTCCAAGACCACCCCTTTGTTCAAGATATCCAACAAACCTTGGATTTGCAGTAGGCTATCGTTGGCTCCCAAACCGTTTGCAGCCCCCCCCTATGGCTCGTCTATCGCAAGAGCTGGCCCGATTTGCCTGCCTTCCCGCCCATCCAGAGCAGCCCGAGCCTTACCCAGAGGGATCCCTACCCATCCGCCTTGAAGAGATTCTCAAACTGGCGGGCGAGCGCAGCTTTGGCTTGTTTTTGGCGGTGCTCTCCTTCCCTTCTGCTCTGCCTCTGCCAGCTCCTGGCTATTCCACTCCCTTTGGCGTGGTTATTCTGCTGCTGGCCCTACAAATGCTGGCGGGGCGAACCACCCCCTGGCTGCCGCCATGGGTGCTGCAGACATCCATTGAACGGAAGCAATTTCAAAAGTGGGTGCAGGCCGGGATCCCGTGGTTGCAGCGCATTGAAAAAGTTGCCTGCCCCCGTTGGCAACCAGTCTGCACCAGCCGCCTGGGCCAGGTCTGGCTGAGCACCTTGATCAGCTTGATGGGTATTTCCATGATCATTCCCGTGCCCGGCACCAACACCCTGCCGGCGATGGGGGTCTTCGTCACCGCCTTTGGCCTCCTCGAAGAGGACGGGATCCTGTGCAGCTTGGGATCCCTGATCTGTGTGGCGGCGGGGCTGCTGACCACTTCCATTTTGGTGGGCCTGTGGCTGGGGGGAACGACTCTGTTGGATTGGCTGAGAAGATAGCCTTTTGCCCTCACTCCCAACCCCGGCCCCCCCTATATCCCCCCGTGTACGGGGGGATACGGAGTTGGGGATCGAGGCAACGCCCAGCTTCACCGATGGAAAGACGGTGACGAAGTTGTATCGCCTGTGTCTTGTTGCAACGGACACCCCCGCGCCGCTAGCGGGATTGAGGGACCAGCACCAGATCCTGGGTGAGGCGCAGCTCGATCACCTGGTTGGGATCCAAAACTACCACCTGTGGCGCCGTGACGTTGCCGATCACCGCTCCGGCCACCCCAGCCCCCAGCACTTCTTCTGTGGCAATGGCATTGTCGCCGGTCACCAAGCCGAGAATGGCGCCCGCTGCCGCGCCGATGGCCGCATCTTGGATGATTTTGCCCGTGGTGGTGTAGCGAGGATCCTTAACATCGTGGATCACATCCGATTGGGCAGCCAAGGGGAACAGTTGGTTGTTGGCGATGATGCTTTCTGCCACAAAGCGCGTGCCCCCCGGTGCCGGCTCAAAGCGGCCATCCACCCGCGAGCCGAAAGGCACCAGGATGTCCCCCTGGGCGTTGCGAATCGGGGTGCGGACGATCAAGGACAGGGGGCGAGTTTCGTTGGGGGCGATGAAGAGGCGCTCGTTGAAGGGGGTGGTGGTCTGCATCAGGGTGCCCGCCGCCAGCGTGGAAAGGCGCAGGTCAAAGCCCGCCGGGGGGGTGGAAACCCAACTGCTCGGGTTCTGGGCCACCAGGGATCCCCGATTGAGCAGGGCCTGGTGGGTAAAAGCGGCCACCTCGGCACGGGTGGCAGGGCGGTTCGGCTCCAAAAGCATAGGATCCGGGTAATTGACAATCAGGCCGGCACGGTTGGCGGCTGCAAGTTGTGCCAGGGCCCAGTTGGGAATGGCTGCCGCGTCGCGGTAGCGGCTGAACAGCTCGCTCGGCTGAGCCGCGGGGATGGCACTCGTGTTGCCAAGGGCGTTAGTCAGGATCACCAGCGCCTCGGTGCGAGTAACGGGCTGTTCGGGTCGGAAGGTGCCGTCTGGGAAGCCGGCCACCAAGTTGTTGGCTGCCGCCGTGGAGATAGCATTGGCCGCCCAGTGGCTGGGAGGCACATCCCGAAAGCCGATGAAGGTACCAGAGGTGTTGCGAAGGCGAAAGGCAGTGGTGACAAGGGTGGCAAACTGAGCGCGGGTCACCGGCTCGTTGGGACGGAAGGTGCCATCCGGGAAGCCGTTCAACACCCCTTGAGAGGAGAGGGTCTCGATATAGGCTTGCGCCCAGTGGCCAAAGGTGTCGCGAAAAGGAGCGGCCATGGCCACCTGGCAGTGGATGCCCAGTGCGGCTCCCGATAGGAGTAGGCCGGCTGTGCGTGGGGTCAACAGAGAGGGAAACATCGTGCATTCACCAAGTTGTCGTAGCGCTCATTGCTGGGTCAATAGCTACTCTTATTCTGGCTATTTCCTCAGTGGCGGCAATAGCTAAAACCCTTGCTGTGTCCTAATTTGAGCATTTCCAACCTAAGATTTGCATGGAAACGCAATAGCGGAGGATTGGTAAGGAAATCTCTTCATCTCTGTTGCGCCAGCATCGCGTATAGACAACACCCCAGCCTCAGTTGCTGTTCACGGCATTGCCACTCTGTACAAGTTTGAAACAGCCCCCCAGGGCTCCGCAGTGCCAGGGAGTTGATGCTGGCAGGACATAGGATCCAGCCCCCCTCCCAGAAGGAGAGGGAAGCTGAGCATCAGGGATAAGGGGTGCTGTTTCCACAGCCGGTGGCTACGAAAGGTCCCCTGCTGCTGGCGGGATTGGGGGATCGGCGCCAAGTCTTGGGTGAGGCCCAGCCCAGGGATCCGGAAGGCTCGCCCAGGAGCGCCTTGGCAGTCGGTATGGGTTAAATGACCTTGCCCTCGGACGTGATTCTCCCCTTCAGTTTGCCGGCCCGCTCTTCAGCTTCCTCGGTAATGAGGGCCAGTTGCTCTAACACCTCGCCGGGGTATTTTTCCAACACCCGCAGAGAGAGCGCTACCCGCCCTTTGGCCTCATCCACATCGATGACCACGGCCTTGAGCGGCTGACCGGGCTGGAACAAGTCGGATAAGGAGGCGACAAAGCTTTGGCTGACCTGCTTGATGGGCAACAGCCCGCTGCCCCCCTCCTCCAGCTCCACGAAAACGCCGAAGGGCTTGAGGGCGCTGACCTTGCCCCGCACCACCTGACCGGTGGTGTAGATTCCCAGGCTCTCAGCTTGTCGCGCTACTCGCTGGGAGAGCACCAGCTTGTTGGCAGCGGGGTTGACCTCCAACAAACTGGCGGTCAGCGATTGGCCCACCAGCTCTTCTAGATTTTCCCGTTGGTTGAGATGCGAGCGAGGAATAAAGCCCCGCAGCCCCTGCACGTCCACCAGAACCCCGCCCTTGTTGGTGCCGATCACCAGGGCAGTTACCGTCTGGCCGTTGGTCTGTTTTTCGGCCAGCTCCTCCCAAAGTCGCTTCAGCCGCAGCCGCCGCGCCGAGAGTACGATTTGCCCTTCCGAGTCCTCTCGCAAGATGAGAAAATCGGCTTCGCTTTTGAGGGGAAAAAGCTCGCTCAAATCCTCTCCTGAGCGGATCCCGGCTTCTTTCAGGGGCAAAAAGGCCGGCGACTTGCCGCCGATATCCACCAGCGCCCCATCGTTCTGGTGCTGGAAGATGCGGCCTCGCACCACCTGTCCCGGTCGAAAGTCAAGGCTTTGCGCCTCCAGAGCCTTGGCAAAATCTTCCGAAGAAAACGTATCGGCAGCCTGAGAGCGAGGGGAGCGAAAGGTCATGGAATGCAAAGGAAGCAATTCAAGAGGCAATGGGTTTCAGGATAACCCAAAACTTGACAGGGATCCCAGCCCCTCTCGTCCGCCTCGGCGGGAAGAGGTACTCACCCTCTTGAGAGGAGGCCAAGCCCAGGGCATCGACACCGGCAGCTTCCTCTAGATGTAGTACATCAACCTGGCCTGTTGCTGTTGCGCCTGCCGGTCGCAGAGGTCTTGCAAGGTCGTTTTTTGGAGAATGCCCACCGCTGCCGCCTGGGCATCTTGCCAAGCCTGCCAGAGCACCTGGCGCTCCGGCGAGAGATCGCCGCTGGGCAAGTCGCGGGGGCGGGTGAGATCTTCTCCCTCGATGGCCTGAATGATGTCCAATAGGGAGATCTGCCAGGGCGGTCGAGCCAGAGAGTAACCTCCTTTGGCGCCCCGCTGGCTGCGTACCAGGCCCTGCCTGCGCAGCGTGGCCAGCAACTGCTCCAGATAGCGGTCGGGAATCGACTGGTGGGCTGCGATCTCCTTAATCTGCAATACCCGGCCGTCATGGTAGTGCTGGGCCAACTCCAGAAGGGCCAGGAGAGCGTACTCACTTTTACAAGACAGTTCCAAAATACCCATCCTTCCTGCAAGGATCAGGTCTATGATACTCCGGTTTTCCACCGGGGTTTTGTGGGATCCCCTTTGGGTTGCCGGTGGGTTGGGCCTGTATGGTGGAATAGGCCCCTTTGGGAGTGGTTTATGGCAAGTGTTGGCACCCTGTCCGGTTCAGCGCGGATCCCGGCGGAGCGATTGCAAACTTTGCGGCAGCAGATCGGCAAGCTGATCGCCAACGTCGAGTCGGTGTTTCAAGGCAAGCCACGGGTGGTGCAGGCCGTGGTGACGGCCCTGGTGGCGGAAGGCCATGTCCTCCTGGAGGACGTGCCGGGAGTAGGCAAAACCACGTTGGCGCGGGCCATTGCCCGCAGCTTGGGGGCCAAGTTTCAGCGAATTCAATTTACCAGCGACCTCTTGCCGACTGACATTCTTGGCCTCACCCTTTTCAACAAAGAGAAAGGGGAGTTTGAATTTCGCCCAGGCCCCATTTTTGCCCATGTCATCCTGGCCGACGAGATCAATCGCACCTCTCCCCGCACCCAGAGTGCCCTGCTAGAGGCAATGGCGGAAAAGCAGGTTTCGCTGGACAACCGCACCTACCCGCTGCCCAGTCCCTTTATGGTGTTGGCCACCCAAAACCCCTTGGAGTATCACGGCACCTATCCCCTCCCGGAAAGCCAGTTGGATCGGTTTCTGGTGCGGCTGTCCATCGGCTACCCCAGCCCTGAGGTGGAGCGGGCTTTGCTGCTGCAGCGACAGCAGGCAGAGCCGGTGGAGGCTCTCCAGCCGGTGCTTTCCCTGGCGGAGCTGCGGGAGATCCAGGCGGCGGTGGATCAGGTGTACCTGGATGGATCCCTGGCCGACTATCTGCTGCAGGTGGTGCAGGCGACGCGTGCCTCCAGGCTGTTGCGGGCCGGCGTGTCCACCCGCGGGGCGTTGGCCTTGGCAAGGGCAGCACGGGCGCAGGCGTTGGTGAGAGGGCGGAGCTTTTGCCTACCGGAAGATCTGCAAGCTTTGTTTGTGCCGGTGCTGGCCCATCGCATTTCTTTGGCCGGATCTGGGGACATGACGAGCAACCGACGGCAGGAGGCAGAGGCCGTCATCCGCGACATCGTGGCAACGGTTGAGCCGCCAGTTTGAGGAGGGATCCCTTAGGCGATAATAGGAGCCAGCGGTCTTGGGCAGAACTGCGGATGTCGGATCCCAATCAAGAAATTAAAGACCTCATCCTGGCTTTGGACAAAAAGCTGGAGGGAATCGACCGCAAGTTGGAAATCCAGGTGACGGAGATCAAAAGCGAGATCCGGCTGGTCAAAACCGACCTGGAAGCCAAGATCGACCTCACTCGCAACGACCTAGAGAGCAAGATCCAAGGCGCTCGCAACGAGCTGGAAGCCAAGATCGACCTCACTCGCAACGAGCTGGAAGCCAAGATCGACCTCAGCCGTAGCAGCCTGGAAGTGAAAATCGCGGAGCTAAGCGGCAAAATGGATGGCTACAGCAAGCGGCTTGACCAACAGGAGTTCATCAGCCGCGGCGCGATCGTGGCCCTAGTCGTTGGGGTGGCCTCAGGGTTTATCAAGTATCTTTTCTTCAGCAATTGATTGGAGTTTGACCTGAGTTGCCTTGGGTTCCTCCCCAAAACCTGCAAGCGGCGGCGGGTCAGCACTCCTGGAATTGGTCGAGGGCACGACACAGCTCCGGGACAACTTCTGCTGGCCAGAAACCCTCACCCCGCCGGCCCTGGTGCAACTGGAGATAGAGGCCCCAAGCAGTGGCGCTGCCACTGGCAACCAACGTGAGGGCAGGAAAGGTCTGCTCCAGCGTAATGCTCTCCTCGGCCATCAGTTGGGAGGCGACAGCTTCCATATCCTGCTGCAGACGATACACCCCCTGCACAAATGCTTGCCATTCTTCTAGGGTTAGCTCCAACGCCCAAGTCTCTCCTCCCACCAGGGCCACAAAAGGGGAGCGCCCAGGATCCCAGCCCAACCGCCAGCCGGATCCCTTGCGTAGAGCAGGAGGAGGCAGGTTCGAGAATCCACCGTCGTTTCCGGTAAAAAGCAGGGAGGTAGAGGGGAGAGGAGCATCCATCGCTGCGGCTAGGCCAGAAAAGATGCGGGTACAATCGACAGGGTGTGTTGTCAGGATAAAGCGGCCATGGCCAGTTGTCAGTCTCCTACTGCCCAACCTCGCCGGTTTTTAAGGACTCCGCTCCGCTGGCGCAAACAGAGCAGCCTCATTTCCGGCTTGGGCCTGTTGCTGACAGCCTTGGTGCTCCGTGCCGCTGACGCGACCGGGGTTCGCAAAGAGGCCGAAGATCCTGTCTTGCCAGCGCAATTGTCTGCAGCAGCCACCCCCGAAAACCCGATCCTGCACGTGGGCATTGTGCAACGCTTTGGCCGTTCTGAGCAAGATCAGGTGGAGCTGGCAGCGCCGCTGGGGTCTTTCCTCACCCTGGAATTTGCCCAGGCAGACGGCAGCACCCAGAGGCAGCGGCTCCCACAAGTTACGGTTGGGATCGTCAACCGCGCCCTGGCCAGCCCGGAAACCGTGTACCGCCTCATCCTCAGCAGCCACAAAAGCTTCGAGAGCGCCGAGGCCAGCGCCAACTCCTGGGAATCTCTGGGCATCCGCACCGAGATCGCCCAACCGCAGGAATGGCAGGTGTGGGCCAGCCGCGCCTACACTCCCCAACAACTGATCCAGATTCAGCAGTATGCCCAGAAAGAAGGGATCCCTCAGGTGCGGCTGGAGGTGCAGGAGCGGCGCGAACGGGCGGAGCTGAGCTGGGTACATGAGCATTTTCGCTACCATCGCACCCGCCTGAGGGTAACCTCCGATGCCGGCTATCTGCGGGTGAACGACCGCTACTATGCCGGATCCATTACCATTCAGCCCAATGCCTACGGCAGCTATACGGTGGTCAACGCCGTGCCCCTGGAAACCTATTTACGGGGGGTGGTGCCCCATGAGGTGGGGCCAGGGGCCCCCTTTGCCGCCATGGCCGCCCAGGCAATTTTGGCGCGCACCTACGCCCTCAAGAACCTGCACCGCTTTCAGATCGACGACTACCACCTCTGTGCCAATACCCACTGCCAGGTTTACAAGGGGCTGAGCGGCACCCATCCGCGGGCCGACGAAGCGATTCGCCAGACCAGCGGCCTGGTGCTCACCTACAAGGGCGAGCTGGTGGATGCCGTTTATTCTTCCACCAACGGTGGCGTCTCGGCGGCCTTTGAAGATGTTTGGGACGGGGATCCGCGCCCCTACCTGCGCCGGCAAGCGGATATTGCCCATCAACCGGGTAAGCCCTTGGATTTGCGGCAGGAGAGCAGCTTCCAGGCGTTTTTGGCCCAACGAGAGGGCTTCAACGAAGCAGGGGTATCCCGCCTATTCCGCTGGGAGTTCTCCCTATCTTTGGAGGAGCTGAACACCCAGTTGCGGGCCGGCCAAGACTACCTAGGGATCCCGATGCCCACCTGGAGCAGCATCGCGGGGATGCAGATCCTGGAGCGCTCCGCCAGTGGCCGGGTGCAGGTGATGCAATTGGACTTGCAGACGGCAGAAGGGATCCGCTCGATTCTTTTGCGCAAGGATCAGGTACGCTTGGCTTTTCCTCGCCTGTACAGCACCCTGTTTCGGATAGAGCCTCTGAAACAAGGGGAGCGATTGGCAGGCTATCGCTTCATCGGTGGCGGCTTTGGCCATGGGGTGGGCCTGAGCCAGTATGGCTCCTATACCCTGGCTCGGCAGGGGTTTAACGCGGCACAAATCCTCGCTTTCTACTACCCCGGCACCACCTTGGCCCCGCTGGGATCCCTATCCTTGCAGTTGCCTGCCGCCTCAGCAGCCTACTCTATCCGCTAGAGGTTGGGTGAAAGTTATGGCCGTTCGCGACAGCGGGACAGAGCCTTTAGAAGAGCTACGAGAGCAGAGCGCCGTACATCCCCATTCTCCTTCAGACGGGAGGGATCCCTCCCCTGAGGGACAGGGATCCATTGGCGACGGCGGGACAGAGTCCTCCGCTGCTGCAGCAGAAGGGGAATCGGCGCCCGGTCGTGTCAGCAGTGGGGAACTATCTGCGATCCCGGCTGCCCCGCCAGGGTTTAAGTCGGGGTTTGTGGGGCTGATCGGGCGGCCCAATGTGGGCAAGTCCACCCTACTCAACGCCCTGGTGGGACAAAAGATTGCCATCACCTCTCCCGTGGCCCAGACCACCCGCAACCGCCTGCAGGGGATCCTCTCCCTACCCCAAGCCCAGATCATCTGGGTGGATACCCCTGGCATCCACAAACCCCACCACCGCCTGGGGGAAATCTTGGTACACAACGCCCAGGCAGCCATTGCCGCTGTGGATGTGATCCTCTTCGTGGTGGATGGATCGGTGCCGGCAGGACGCGGGGATGCTTTTATTGCCGAGCGGATCCCTGCTGCTTCCCCCTGCCTGATCGTCTGCAACAAAGCGGATCTGCTTCCTCGGGATGCTGCCGTGCGCCAAGCTCACCAAGAGAGCTACCAAGCCCTGCGCCCCGGCGCTCCTGTCGTTTGGGTGTCTGCCTTGGATCCCAGCAGTTTGACACCCCTGATCCAAGCCACCATCGATCTGCTGCCCACCGGCCCCTACTACTACCCGCCGGATCTGGTGACGGATCAGCCGGAGCGGTTCATCATGGCGGAGCTGATCCGAGAACAGGTGCTGCTGCAGACCCGCGAGGAAGTGCCCCATTCCGTGGCCGTGACCATCGACCAGGTGGAAGAAACCCCCAACGTCACCCGCATCTTGGCCACCCTCTATGTAGAGCGGGACTCCCAAAAGGGGATCCTCATTGGCAAAGGGGGGGAAAGGCTCAAGCGGATCGGCCAGGCAGCCCGCCTGCAGATTCAAAAGCTGATCCTGGGCAAGGTGTACCTGGAGCGGTTTGTCAAGGTGCGGCCCCACTGGCGGCGCTCTGAGCACCTTCTGCGCGACTTGGGCTATAGCGCTACGTCCCCCTAGCGGAAAGAAGCCATTTGCGTCAGCAGGACGGAGTTCTTATGCCCCCCTCTCCCCTTGTGGGTAGGAGACTGGGGTATTTGCGCGAGCAGCACAGCGTGCTTGGGGGGAATGCTGCAAAAATGCCTTAAAAATGCCTTGGATCTGCTTGGAATAGATGCCGGATGGGATCCCTGCGTTAGCTTGGATAGCAAAGCCTTTGGAGTTCAACGGCAGTTTTTCCCATCTTGCTTTG
>NZ_JANSHJ010000060.1:0-4250 GCF_047502615.1 Synechococcus sp. W60.3
TGGGGATCAGTTGGGCTATCCCGACAACTTTCAAGATGCCATGGGGATCCTGGCCCAAAAAATTGCCGAGCGCGGCGGAAAAAACGTCGGCTCCTGGCCTACAGAAGGCTACGAGTTCAATGAGTCCAAGGGAGTGGTTAACGGCGAGTTTGTCGACCTTGCTCTGGATGAAGACAATCAGCCGGAGCTGACGGAAAAACGAATTAAAGAGTGGACGGCCAAACTCAAAACACTCTTCAATCTGTAATCTCAAACTCGGCTTCTTAGCTTGTTGTGGATACTGTGGGAGTTTGTCATGACTGGCGCAGTTCTATCTTCATCGCCTACCTTTGCTGAGGGATCCCCTCAGGTGAGCTGGCTGGCGGGCAATGCTCGCTTGGTGAATCTGTCCGGAAAGCTGCTGGGGGCCCACGTGGCCCATGCGGGGTTGATCATGCTGTGGGCCGGCGGCATGACTTTGTTTGAGGTGGCCCACTGGGATCCGGCTCAGCCCATGGGCAGCCAGGGGCTGATCTTGCTGCCCCATTTGGCCACGTTGGGCATCGGCGTGAATGCAGAGGGGGTGGCCACGGATCCCTATCCCTTTTTTGTGGTGGGCGTTCTGCACCTGATTGCCTTGGCGGTGCTGGGGGCAGGAGGGATCTTCCACGCCCTTTTGGGGCCGGAGGTGCTGGCCAAGGGAGAAACCTTTGCCGAGTTTTTCGGCTACGACTGGGAAGACGACGACAAGATGACCACCATCCTGGGGATCCACCTGCTGCTGCTGGGGCTGGGGGCCTGGTTGCTGGTGGCCAAAGCGCTCTTCTGGGGAGGGCTGTACGATGCTCAACTGGGCCGCGTGCGCGTAGTTACGGATCCCACCCTCAATCCGCTGCGGATCTTTGCCTACCTGACGCCGCTCATGGGCCAGCAGGGCATGGCCGCCGTGAACAATCTGGAAGATCTGGTGGGAGGGCACATCTATGTCGGCCTGCTCTGTGTGCTGGGGGGATGGTGGCACATAGCCACACGGCCCTTTGCCTGGGCCAAGCAGGTGCTGATCTACTCGGGCGAAGCCTACCTCTCCTACAGCCTGGGGGCCCTGGCCTACATGGGCATCTTGGCGGCCTATTTTGTCAGCGTCAACGAGATCGCCTATCCGGTGGCTTTCTACGGGCCGCTGGGGCTGGCTGCCGACGAGATGGGTGTGGTGAGCAGCCGCACCTGGTTGGCCACAGCCCACTTTGTCTTGGGGATCCTGTTTTTGGCGGGGCACATCTGGCATGCCATCCGGGCGCGGGCGGCAGCCAGCGGCTTTGACTTCCAGCACGGGGGCTGGGTGCGAGCCACAGATCCGCAGGTGGGCAACTTGGACACGCCGGTAAACCGGGGCGATCTCACCCTGCTGCTGCTGCAAAACCTGCCCATCTACCGGGAGGGCCTCTCTCCTTTTTTGCGCGGCTTGGAGATCGGCATGGCTCATGGGTACTTCCTGGTGGGGCCGTTTTACAAGTTGAGTCCGCTGCGGAATTCGGAGCAGGCCCTGACGGCAGGGACGCTGGCGACCATCGGCCTGGTGCTGATCCTGACGGTTTGTCTCTCCATTTACGGACGGGTGTCCTTTCCTCGCTCGCGGCTGGTGGCAGTGGTCAATACCCCCTACGGCGAGGTGGCCTATCCGACGCCGGGCGTGCAACTGATGGCCGAATCGCAGGGATCCCCTCAGCCGGTGCGCGTGCCGGCAGGCTCTGAGGATTTGCCGGAAAACTTGCGCACCCGCGCCGGTTGGAGCCAGTTGGCCGGAGGGTTTCTGGTGGGCGGCGTTGGCGGTGCCCTGTTTGCCTACATGCTCCTGGGCAGCGGCGATGTGGTAGCCCAGATTTTGCCGGGGCTGTAAAGGAGGGTTGAGGCTTCTCAAAGCAGGGAGGGGAGATCCTCATCCCCTCCTCTCTGTCGAGATCTGGCTCTACCTTTTGCCTGCCGGCTTCTGGATCCGATAACCCTTTTTTATGAAGCTTTTGTCAGCCAGCAACTTTAATCTTTCGACCGTCGAAATGGGATGGCTAAAATGAGCTTAGGTTCCACTTCTGCGCCTTCTTTTGAAGCACTTTATTTGGGCGTTTCTCCCAGTCTAAAGCTTTTCGATCGGCCTCTGTTGGGATCCCTGGGAAAATGTTTCCGTGTAGCCTACTGGGAGTATCACCAAACCCAGGATGAGCCCTGTAGTTTGGAGACAGTCGTGACGCTGCTATACGAATACCTAAAAGCTTGGGATCGACCGGTACATCTCATCGGCCACGGCTTGAGCGGGGTGGTTGCCTATCTTTTTGCCTACTATTACCCCCAGCGGATACGGTCTCTAACCCTGCTGGCTGTAGGCAGTCAGCCTGCCGCCACCTGGCATGCCCATTTCTACGTGCAACGAAAAATGTTTTGCTGTAGCCGAGAACAGCTCCTGGTGCGTATAGCTCAGAGCCTTCTGCCAGCTTCAGAACAGTGGCGAGCGCGCTCACTCTCCCGCGCCCTGGCTAAAGATTTAGACACTTCCCCCATACCTCATTCCCTATTTCAGGTGGTAGCGATTCCAGCCCAGAAAGTGCCGGTGCCGATGTTGGTTTGCGCCAGCGAGGATGATCCCATTGTGGATCCTGCTTCGCTGGAGCAGTGGGGAAACTACTTAAAGCCAGGGGATCAAATGTGGTTTTGTCCTGGGGGGCGACACTTTTTTCACTATTCTTTTCCAAGTTTGGTCAACTTGAAAATCATGGATTTCTGGCAAAAGCTGCAGCAATTGCAGACCAGCCTTGCCTGAAAGACTGGCCTTTGTCCTTAGCTCAACTGCGAGTTTTGTCAGCAACCCCCAACCCCCGCAGATTGCTGGTGGCTCTAACCCTCCAAACAGACAGAAAGAGCTCTCATGCCATAGGGATCTCATCGCCGCCCACAGCGCCCCCAGAGAGACGGCCTCCACCCGGCTCCCCGCTAGAAGTAAAATGGGAGGGGTCGAGCCGGGCTTAAGCGGGGGATCCGCGACTAGGTTCGACAAGCTGCTCTTTCCCATCGACAACTCGCGCGAGACCAGCCACGCCTTGCCCTTGGTGGCAGACCTAGCGCAGCGCTGCAAAAGTCGGGTGTACTTGCTCTCGGTACTGGACAACATGGAGCTTGACGCGGAGCGAGCAGAACAAGCCCGGCAGAACATTCAGAACCTGCCCAAACAGACGGAGCTGGGCCTGCAGTAAATCGGCATCAACAGCGTCAAGAGCGAGTATCGCGAGGGAAAAGTACCCTTCGTCATCTGCGACGTGGCGGACGAGCTGGAGATCAGCCTGATCGTGATGGGATCCCGCAGCCTCAGCCTGTCTGCCGAGGGGCAGAACAACTCCGTCAGCCACCGCCTCATCGACCTTGCTCCCTGCCCGGTGCTGGTCGTGCCCTGAGAAAAGGGATCCCGGTCAGCGTGATCCTGTAGAGTACCCTAGGGCGGGGTCTTGCCAAGTCCAAACAATGTTGCCTTGTGTAACAGCACGGCTGTCACTGTTTGTCTTCTCTAAAAGTCTGCAGTACAACGAAGAGCAAGATACAGCTTTGTCCGACTTCGGGGGAGGTCTGTAGAATCAGCAGGATCCCGGCATACGCACATCTGTATTAACTTCAGAAAGTGTGGCCGGAAGAAGCTGTGAGCCTCATTACCAGCAACAGCCGGTCAGTTCCCTTCCGAGAATCGTCATGGAAAGTCGTGGTTACAACAAGGCCTCCCAGAAGACTTTTGAGGTGATGCGGCATTTCGCAGAAACCTACGCCAAACGTACCGACACTTTTTTCTGCTCTGATCCTACGATTACGACAGCGGTGATCGAGGGCTTGGCTCTGCACAAAGAGCAATTGGGCGCTCCGCTCTGCCCCTGTCGTTTTTATGAAGACAAAGAGGCGGAAGTGAAAGCCGGCTATTGGAACTGCCCCTGTGTACCCATGCGGGAGCGAAAGGAATGCCACTGTATGCTCTTTTTAACTCCAGATAACCCCTTCGCCGGCACCAGCCAAACCCTAGAGGAGGTGCCCCTAGAGTACCAGGCGAAATAGTCGGCAATGCGTCTGTCTCTGGGTTGAGCGACAAAGACCAGTATAATCGGGAAATAGTTGAGTGGTTGATAGTCGCACGAGGAGGAAACTCTTTTTATGACTCCCTCACTGGCTAATTTTCTCTGGAGCTTGGTGTACGGCGCAGTGGTGCTGGGGCTTCTCTTCGGCGCCATCGTCTTCGTCAGCCA
>NZ_JANSHJ010000061.1:0-4144 GCF_047502615.1 Synechococcus sp. W60.3
AGTTGGTTTGCTAAGTGCTGCTATTGTACCCCTTGAGCTCTTAACAGGCTGTAACGACAGCGGGCAACAGCGCGATTGGGCTCGATCAGTCCTTGCGAATCTTTGTATTCTTAGGGTCGGTAGGTTGGTTGCCGAGGGTGTGGGGAGTGGTCAAGCTCAGTTGTGGGACACACAGCCTGAAGGCATGGGTGATGGTCGGGTTGCTCGCCCTCCTGGTGCTGGGGGGACTGTGGCGGGTTGCTCCATCTCAGGCGCAGAATCTCCACCAACTGCAACAGCGGCAGCAACAGATCCAGCAACAAATCCGGGGCACCCAGCGACGCCTGGGAGAGCTGCGCCAAGCGGAAGAAGAAGCCCGTCGCCGCATGGGATCCCTGCGGCAAAACATCCAACAGACAGAAGCTAGCCTTCGCGACAACCAATATCGTCTGGAACAGGCCCAGAGGGCGCTAGAGCAAGCGCAGAAGGAGCTCCAAGAGCTGGAAGACCGCCTGAGACGGCAGCAGCAGGGCACGGCCGCCCGCTTGCGCTACATGCAGCGGCAGGGGGCGGAACATTGGTGGGCTTTGCTGCTCACCAGCCGCGACCTCAACGAGTTTTTCGATCGCCGCCACCAGTTGCAATTGCTAATCGAAGCCGACCGGCAGTTGATCCGAGAGCTGCAGGTGATGGCCAAGGAGGTGGATCAGCAGCGGATCGCCCTGGAAGCGCAGCGCAACGAGATTTCTTTAATCTTGCAGGAGCTGGCAGCCCAGAAAAACCAACTGCAGCAGCAGGCTGCCGCCCAAGAGCAACTGGTGGGCCGCCTGGCCAACGAGCGCGCCGCCTATGAAGCAGCCCAACGGCGTTTGGAAGCCGATTCCCAACAGTTGACCATCCTCATCCAGCAACTGATCGCCCAGCAGGCTCAGCAGCGGGGGGGCAGAGATCCGGTTCAGGGGACAGGCCGGTTGATCCCACCAGTGCGCGGGCCAATCACCAGCGGCTTCGGCTGGCGGGTTCACCCCATCTACGGAAGCCGCCGCTTCCATGCGGGGATCGACTTCGGTGTGCCCACCGGCACGCCAGTTCGGGCATCAGACCGGGGCACCGTCATCTACGCCGGCTGGTATGGCGGCTACGGCTACACGGTGATTGTCAACCACGGCGGCGGCATCACCACCCTGTACGCCCACAACAGCCGCGTCGCCGTTGGGGTGGGTCAGCAGGTACAGCGGGGGCAGGCCATTGCCGCTTCCGGCTCCACCGGCCTCTCCACCGGCCCCCACGTTCACTTCGAGGTGCGGGTCAACGGCCAGCCGGTGGATCCCCGCCGCTACCTTTGAAGCAGCGCATCTGTCGGCAACGGCTGCAGGGATCCCGCCTGCAAGATCCACCGCACATCGGCAATGGAGGATAGCTCCTCTGGGTCGTGGGAAACCACCAACACCGTCCAGGTGGATTTCAGCCGGGCCAGCAGCTCGATCAACTGCCGCCGCACCGACCAGTCCAGCCCTGCCGTCGGCTCGTCCAGCAGCAGTAGCAGCGGGCCGCGAATAAGCTGTACCGCCAGGGCCAAGCGCCGTTGTTGTCCGCCACTGAGATGGTTGGGGGAGGTGCACAGAGGGATCCCTTCCAATCCCACCTGTTTGAGAACGTTTTCAATCTCCTTTTGTTGCAGCTCCGGGTGGCCGAAGCGCATTTCCTCTAGCACCGTCAAGCCACAAAAGTGACGCTCCGGGAACTGAAACACCAGCCCCGCCATGCTGCGCAACTGCTGGGGGGAGAGCTCTGTTCCTCCCCAGGCAATCCGCCCGCGCGTGGGCCGCGCCAAGCCGGCCAAAATTTCCAGCAGGGTGCTCTTGCCGGCCCCACTTTTGCCCACGATCAGCCCCAACTGATTCAGGCCCAGCTCAAAGGAGAGATCCCGGAGAATCGGCTGAGGGAGGGTTGCCGGGTGGTAGCAGAGATCCTGAACCTGCAACATGAGCGGCGCCCCTGGGAAAGTTGTCGTTATTTTGGCACTGGAAAGCTCTGCCGGACAGCTACAACCATTCTTCTAGGCGCCCCAACTGATCCCGAAAGCCATAGGTGAGTTCGCGGTACCACTCCCGCAGCTCCAGTTGATCTACAGCTCGCCGCAAAGCCTCTTGGGAGCGCTCGATGGGGCGCAGAGCCGCAGACGGGATCCCTTCTTGAGCAGCCCATTGTTCAAACAGAGCCAGCTCCGTTTGCAAGTAGAGAATGAGGTTGGCCACATCCTGCGGGTGGGGGTAGCGGGTGGCATCTGGCATAAGACATCTCACCAGGGGAACTAGCTCCATTCTGGCCAAGAATCTGTCCCGCTGCCGCCTGAGGGCCCTATCCCCTCTCGCCTGCTTCTGTACTCTGGGCCGCAAAACGCAGATAATGCGGTGGGAAATGTTCACTGCCGTCGAGGGATCCATGAGCCAAAAGCTGCTGTTTGTGTGCCTGGGCAACATCTGCCGTTCTCCCGCTGCCGAAGGGATCACCAACCACCTGCTGCAGAGCAGCGGCCATGAGGGGGACATCCTCTGCGATTCGGCAGGTACAGCCGCCTACCACCTCGGCAGTCCCCCAGATCGCCGCATGCGACAAGTTGCCCAGCGCTATGGACTGGAGCTGCACGGCCAAGCCCGGCAAATTCATCCTTTGGATCTGCGGGAGTTCGACCTGATCCTGGCCATGGATCGGCAAAATTACCGCGATATCCTCAGCCTCGATCCCCAGAGAAGATATGCCGACAAGGTACGCCTAATCTGTAGCTACTGTCGTTCTCACACCGATGAAGAAGTTCCGGATCCCTACTACGGGGGCGAGGCAGGGTTTCACTACGTGATCGAGCTGCTCTGGGACGCCTGCAGCGGCCTGCTGGAATCCCTGATCCCTGGGATCCAATGCCCGCCGCTGCCCAGCCGCACCTGAAAGTCATCGATCAAGAAAACAACTACCACCTGAGCAGGTTAAAGCTCTCCATGTCGATGGTGGCGCGGTTGCGGTAGATCCCCAACACAATGGCCAAGCCCACTGCCGCCTCGGCAGCCGCCACGGTGATGACAAATACCGAAAACACTTGGCCGCGAATCAAGCCCGAGTCGACAAAGTTGGAGAAAGCCATAAAGTTCAGGTTGACGGCGTTGAGCATCAGCTCAATCGACATCAACACCCGAATGGCGTTGCGACTGACGATCAAGCCGTAGATGCCGATGCAGAAAAGAATTGCCGCGACCACCAAGAAAAACTGCAGTTGCAACATCACAAGAGGCTCCACTGGATACAGATGAGAGGGGCATCAGGAAAACGCTGGGCTGTATGGCCGAGAGCAGGCAGCTTCAACGCGTGCTCACCAGCTCTGCTGGGCGTTCCGACTCCGATTCAAGCTGTGGCCGGGCCCGCTCCAGCAAGCTGAGATCCCCTTCTTGGGCTTGGGGAACGACAAACTCTCGACGCGCCAGCACAATGGCCCCGATCAACGCCATCAGCAGCAAAACAGAAGCCAACTCGAACGGCAACAGATAGTCGCTAAAGAAATGCCCACCCATCACCAAAGCACTGCTCGTGGGCTGGATCGGCTCCAACTGCCAGGGGGTATTCAGGGCCATTGCCGTCAGGAGGGCAAACAGCCCCAAACACACCGCCGCCGTCACCCCATTGCGCAGCCAGCCCAACTTCAAAGGAGCGAAAGTATAGCGCCGGTTCACCAGCATGATGGCGAACAGGATCAGCACGTTGACGGCGCCGACGTAGATCAAAACTTGGGCGGCGGCCACAAAATCGGCATTCAAGAGAAGGTACAGCCCAGCTATGCTCAGGAAAACGCCCCCCAAGAGAAAGCCGGAATAGACGATGTTAGGGGCCCAAACCACTCCCAGGGCAAAGCCAATGGCCATTGCCGAGAGCACCCCAAAGCTAACCAGTTGTACGCCTTCTGCAAGGGTCATGGGATCTTCTCTATCGCTGCTCCCTTACCACTGTACTGCCCTGGCGGACTGAGGAAAAGCCCAACTCCCTTGTTCAATCCATAGAGAAATCCCTAGAGTCAGGTCTCACCAACTGCCGCCTGCTCCGCCGCCGCTGCTGCTGCCGCCCCCGAAGTCTGAATCTCCACCTGAATCTCCACCGAAGTCTGAATCTGTGTCTGTGT
>NZ_JANSHJ010000017.1:0-2362 GCF_047502615.1 Synechococcus sp. W60.3
ACTCGAAAGAGCGGCAGAACTCCCTCACTTCCGTATCGGAGCAGAGATAAACCGGCTGGTGAATCTGGGGAGGGCGTGGCGGCAAGTACTGATAGACCCGTCCCCCGCTGACAAAGCCGACAATGGCCGCGCGAAAATCGGTGCGCAACATGGCAAAAATCTGGGGCTGTTGCTCCCGCAGCTCCTGAGGGGAGAGGCCCAAAGCCCTGGCGCGATGGACGGTGTCGATGGGGGCGATGGCGGCATAGCAAACCACGCCATAGATCAGGTTGCCGGTCTCTTCGTCTTGGGAGCGCGTCCAACTGCCGAGAGCAGGTATGGGCGGGAAGGTCAGGCGTTCCGGCTCGAAGCACTGGGCCACAAAGGTTGTGGTGTCGGCCTCCACCACTTCTCCAAAAGCAGAGGCAGGCTGGGGGGCTCTCATCGGGATCTCAGACTTCTCAAGGGTTGCTGCTGCAAAGGCCGACGGAGGGAGACAGAGGAGTCAGGAGAAAATGGAATTTTTCCAGGTTTTAAGACTTGTGAAGATAGGGGCATCCCCTTGCCCAACATTTTGCCCCTTTTGCAACGTTTTGTCCGATCCCCGGACGGCAAATCGGCAACTCAACGGCCTATGAGATCCTCATTGCTAAGAAAGTTAGCCGACTCTGGGGATCCCTGCGTAATATATTTTTTCACACGCTCCCGCGCAAATTCGCCATCCTAAATATTAGCCATTCTAAGTATTGAGCAGTTGGCGAGCGGAGGGAGAAACAATGAATGCTCAGCAACGCGGCCAAATCATCGCTTCTGAGTGGATGATCGACAGCCAAAACCCAGTACACTCCATTTCTCGGCTCAAGCGTCGGGCGACCTATTCCGATGTAACCCTCTGGTGGTTGGTGGTGCAGCTAAACCTGATGGAACAAAACTCTATCCACACCGATCACCGATAGGATGGACGGCACAAGAACAATCGGCTGCACGAAAATCCCAGCCCAGGAACATCCCGGATCCTAAATCCAATCTTAAAACTTAAAAAAAAACAAAAGAAGAGCTGAAAGTTGAGTCGGGTTGCACCTCGAACACCAGCTCTTCTGGACAGAGTAAGGAATAGAGATAAAGAAGAACCGAGTCTCGACCCCCCTTTAATCCTCCAGAGGCAAAGCCGCCACCTGAGCCGATTGCACTGGCGAGGGGAAGAAAGGCCGCTGCACGATTTCAGTTGCCAACACACTGCGCAACTGGGCAGCTACCGCCACCGTCGTGACATCGTAGGTTTGGGTAGCCAGCCGCGGGTAGAAGCCAATGCCGAGAATCGGCAACAGCAGACAGAGGGCCACCGCCATTTCCCGCGGACGCACATCCCCCAGGTAGTCTTCCAAAACCAAGCCGGGATCCTGAGCCCCGTAGAACACCTGCCGCAGCATGGAGAGCAAGTAAATGGGCGTCAGAATGATGCCCACTGCCGCCAGCAGGGCAATTCCCGCTTTGAAGGTCGGCGCATAGGCATCGCTGGTGGTCAAGCCCAAGAACACCGTCAGCTCACCCACAAATCCGCTCATCCCCGGCAGCGCCAGAGAGGCCAGGGATCCCGCTGTAAACAGGGCAAAAGCCTTCGGCATCTGCTTGGCCAACCCTCCCAACTTGTCGAGGGCAAGGGTGTGGGTGCGATCGTAGGTGATCCCCGTCAGGAAGAACAGAACCGCGGCAATCAGACCGTGGGAGATCATCTGCAGCACTGCCCCATTGATGCCCAGCTCCGTGAAGGCGGAGATCCCGATCAACACAAAGCCCATGTGGGCAATGGACGAATAGGCCAAGCGCCGCTTGAGATGGTTCTGACCAAAGGCCGCCAACGCCCCGTAAATGATGTTCACCACACCCAACACCGCCAGCACAGGGGCGAAGTAAACGTGGGCTTCCGACAACATGCCCACATTCATGCGGATCAGGCCATAGCCACCCATCTTGAGCAGAACTCCCGCCAAGATCATGGAAATGGGAGCAGAGGCTTCGCTGTGGGCATCCGGCAGCCAGGTGTGCAGCGGAAAAATCGGCAGCTTCACCCCAAAGGCAATCAGCAAAGCCGCATAGGCCAACAGCTCCAAGGCCAGTGGGTAAGACTTAGCGCTCAGCTCTGCCATCTCCAGGCTGAAGCCCTCGCCGTAGAAGGCCATCGCCAGGGATCCCACCAAGATAAAAATGGAGGCGGCGGCGGTGTAGAGGATGAACTTGGTGGCGGCGTACTGGCGCTTCGGCCCACCCCAAATGGAGATGAGCAGATAGACCGGCACCAGCTCAATCTCCCACATCAGGAAGAATAGAAGCATGTCCTGCGCCAGAAATACGCCCACCTGGGCGCCGTACATCAGCAGCAGCA
>NZ_JANSHJ010000017.1:2462-54736 GCF_047502615.1 Synechococcus sp. W60.3
AAGGCTGCCAGCAGAGGCAAGAGCACCAGCACCGACAGCCAGGGAAACTCAAGAGAATTGCTCATGACCGGGAATAAATACTCATGCTCGATATCTCAATGATATGAAGCTGTGTAAACAAATGGGAAGCGATATTTACAAAAAAATCTGCGCCATCGCGCAGATCTCGAGAAAGTTTCTCTGATGCCGATCCTCGAGGAGCCTCGAGGGATCCAGCAGGACAGCACTCCGCCAGGTGGATGGGCCACCCGAGTTGGCCAGAGAACCTTGTGGGGATCCCCCGGCAAGCGACTCCCCCGCTACCGGGGAAGTGGCCAGGATCTACTCGTCTTCGGCAAAGACAAAACGGTGCAGCTCGTCCAGGGTTGGCTCTGGGCTTTCCAGAGCAAAAAGAACCGCGTCCTCAATCACGGCGCTGACCTCCGCGTGGATGGCTTGGAAGTCTGCCTCGGTCATTAGGTTGTGCTCCAGGGCATAGCGTTCCAGTTGCTTGATGGGATCCCGCTGCCGCCAGAACTCTTTTTCCTCAGGACTGCGCAGCTCGTCAGGGTCGGCCAGAGAATGGCCCCGGAAACGATAGGTGATGCACTCCAGCAAGGTGGGGCCTTCTCCGGCACGGGCGCGGGCGATGGCCTGTTGGGCGGCCTCTCGCACTGCTAGCACATCCATCCCATCCACCTGGTAGCCGGGCATGCCAAAAGCCGGGCCTTTGCGGTAAATATCGGTGTCGGAAGTGGCGCGTTCATGGGCCATGCCAATAGCCCAGAAGTTATTTTCCACCACATAGACGATGGGCAACTTCCAGAGGGCGGCCATGTTGAGGCACTCGTAAAACTGGCCGTTGTTGCAGGCTCCATCCCCAAAGAAGCAGGCGGTTACCTGGTCAGTGCCCCGGTATTTGGCAGAAAAAGCAGCCCCCGTCGCCACCGGGATCCCTTCGGCCACAAAGGCATAGCCCCCCAAGAAATTGTGCTCCGCCGAGAAGAGGTGCATGGAACCACCCCGACCCTTGCTGCAGCCGGTGGCCTTGCCGAATAACTCTGCCATGACCGCCCGCGGCGGGATCCCGGTGCTGAGGGCATGCACATGATCGCGGTAGGTGCTGCACACGTAGTCGGTGGGCTTGAGCGCCTTGATCACCCCCGTAGAGACGGCCTCCTGGCCGTTGTACAGATGCACAAAGCCGAACATCTTGCCCTTGTAGTACATTTCGGCGCACTTGTCTTCAAACAGGCGGCCCAGCACCATGTCTTCATAAAGAAGACGAGCCTCTTCGGCAGAAATGCGAGCAGTCGTGGAGCGCGAAGTGAGTTCTTGAACCATGCTGCGGTGCAACGAATCAGAGGTATCTTAGGCGGTCAGCAGTGAGCTTTGCGGTTTGCCCATTATCTCATGCTCCAGTCTGTCTGCCACCTTACCTGGAAATCCCATCCTGCAGGGCCGAAAGCGGTTGTTTCGAGGCCAAGGGAGTTAAACTGAAAGGCTAGGGCAAGAGGCGTTTCCATTGCAGCAGCCGCATCAGGACTCCGTCCCGCAAACGCGAATCTTGAACACCAGAGGGGGGGTTTCTTCTGCTCTCGGCTTGGACGTCGATCTGCTGGAGCCGGGGGCAAGAGGTATTTGGCCAGCCAACGTGACGGGGTGCGCCCATGGGAGCCCGTTGGGTTAGCGGTTTTGCGGCGGTGTTGTTTGCGTTGGCGGTCACCCTGCTAGGGGGCTGGTATTTTACTGCAGCCATTGGGCTAATCATTTTTTTGGCCCAGTTGGAGTTTTTTCGCTTGGTGCAAGCCAAAGGCAATGCGCCGGCCATGCGCACCACCATGTTTTCCAGCCAGGTGCTGGTGATTTTGCAGCAGGTGAGGCCGGAGTGGACCAGCCCTGCCTTTATCGTGGCGGGATCCATCATCTGTTTTTATTTGCTCTTTAAGCCCAAGGTGGCCACCATTGCCGATATTGCCACCTCAATTTTGGGACTGTTTTACTGTGCTCTGCTGCCCAGTTTTTGGATTCGGGTCAGGGCTTTGTCTTTATCCAAGGGCATTGGCGAAGGGCTATGGATTACGCTGCTGGCCATTGGCTGCGTGATCGCCGCAGATGTAGGGGCCTACCTGTGTGGTCGGGCCTTTGGGCGCACCAAGCTCTCCATCCTCAGCCCGAAAAAGACGGTGGAAGGGGCGGTAGCCGGGATTGCCGCCAGCATGACCCTTGCGGTGGTTGGAGCCTATTACCTGGGCTGGCCGTGGAGCTGGTTGAGTGGGGGCATTCTGGGGTTTTTGATTGGGTTAACCAGCCTGCTGGGAGATCTCACAGAATCTCTGATGAAACGGGATGCAGGGGTGAAAGATTCCGGGGATCTAATCCCGGGCCACGGTGGCATCTTGGATCGGGGAGACAGCTATGTGTTCACCGCGCCACTGGTGTTTTACTTCATGGAATGGCTCAACGCTTACTCTGGGCTCTAGAGCCATCTCGTAAGCCTGCCAAAACCCAAGAACGCACACCAGTTACAAGTGGAGGAGTCCTCAATTCAAAATGGCTTGGCACTGGGGAGCCTCTAAAAACTCGTCCGGCGAAATGAGGTATCCTGGAGGCGCAGTCACAGGCACGAACCCCTCCAAGTTCAACTCGGTTTCGTCGTAAACCACCAGTTGGCTGATACTGAAAGTGTGATGTTTGTCTACCTCTACCTCGAGAATGCGGGCTTTTCGCTGGATAATCTGGGGGGTTTCTACTTCTAGTTCAGAAGGGGTTGAGGGGCTATCTAGGCCAAAGATGAGCTCTCCACTTCGACCGACGAGAATTGCCTCCAGGCTACCGGGCTTTCCTGCACCTACAAAGCAAAAAGAGTAGTCAGAGTGCGGGGTAAAATACAGCCCTATCAGGGGTAGTAGAGGCGGCCAGGATTGTTCATCCGGATGAAGGCGAGCACTGAAGCAAGCTTCATAACCTGCCAGAGAGCCTGGTTCAAAAGGCTCCCCACGACAAAGTAGGATGTCTCTCTCTGATCTCTTCCAGGCCTGTTGCGCCAAGGCAGGGATCCCAGGGGATAGAGCCATCAGAGCCATCAGGACCGTTGCCGTCAATGATCTGGACATAACGCCGTACCCAAAGCTGAGGATGGTAGTACCCTAGCTCGAAATCCCTCTCTAGCCGTGTGATTAGGGTCAAGACCGATGGGCCACTCTACCCCGAAGGGCAAAGGGTTGAACTGCTACTCTATAAAAGTGATTCATCAAAGTGATTCATCCTTCTCAGCCGTTGGCCTATCCTCCCTATGACTGCTGCAATTTCCTCCGCCAACCTGCCCAGCCAGTACAACCCCTTCGAGACCGAGCCGAAGTGGCAGCGCTTTTGGGAGGAGAAGGGCTTTTACGTGGCGGATCCCAAGGCACCAGGAGAGGCTTTTAGCATGGTGCTGCCCCCTCCCAATGTGACGGGCAACCTGCACATGGGCCATGCTTTTGCCTTTACCCTGCCGGATGTGGTGACGCGCTACAAGCGCATGCGCGGCTACAACGTGCTCTGGCTCCCCGGCACAGACCATGCCAGCATCGCCGTGCACACCATTTTGGAAAATCAGCTTCGTCAGGAAGGCAAAACTCGCTTTGATCTGGGCCGCGAGGCTTTTCTGGAGCGAGCTTGGGCTTGGAAGGAGCAGTCGCAGGGAGCCATCAAGAGCCAGTTGCGGCGGCTGGGCCTATCCCTAGACTGGACGCGGGATCGCTTTACCCTCGACGAGGGGTTGAGCCGGGCGGTAACCGAGGCATTTGTGCGGCTGTACGAGGCGGGCCTGATTTACCGGGGGGAATATCTGGTGAACTGGTGCCCGGCCACCCAGTCGGCGGTGTCAGACATTGAGCTAGACGACAAAGAGGTCAAGGGCCACCTGTGGCATTTTCGCTATCCCTTGGCCGAGGATCCCAGCCAGTATCTGGTGGTGGCCACCACTCGGCCCGAGACCATGCTGGGGGATACGGCGGTGGCGGTGAACCCCCAAGACGAGCGCTATTGCCATCTCATCGGCCAGTTCATTCGCCTGCCGATTAAAAATCGCCTCATCCCCATCATTGCGGATGAGTATGTGGATCCCTCCTTTGGCTCCGGGTGTGTGAAAATTACCCCGGCCCACGACCCCAACGACTTTGAAATCGGCAAACGGCACCAATTGCCCTTCATCAACATCCTCAATAAAGACGGCACCCTCAACGAAAACGGGGATCCTTTCACCGGCCTAGATCGCTTTGTGGCCCGAGAAAAGGTGGTGCAGTGGTTTGCCGAACATGGCCTGCTGGAGAAGGTGGAGGACTACACCCACACCGTTCCCCACAGCGACCGCGGCGGCGTGCCCATCGAGCCTTTGCTTTCCATTCAGTGGTTTTGCGATGTCTCGGGGATGGGGGCTCGCTGTTTGGAAGAGGAATACCAACGAAATAGCCCCCGCTTTATCCCTGAGCGCTGGACCAAAGTCTACACGGGCTGGCTGTAAAAGCTGCGCCCCTGGTGCATTTCTCGCGACAACTGTGGTGGGGCACCAGATCCCAGCTTGGTATCCAGTCCTCAATGGCCAGCTTCTCGAGGATCCCCAAGCTTTTGTGGTGGCCCGCAACGGCGAGGAAGCGCTGCTCAAGGCACGGGAAAAGTTTGGCCCAGAAGTTGAGAGGGTAGAGCAGGATCCGGATGTGTTGGATACCTGGTTTAGCTCTGCCCTGTGGCCCTTTTCAACCCTGGGCTGGCCGGAAGAGACCGAGGATTTCAAACGCTACTATCCCAACTCCCTGATGTCCACGGGCTTTGACATCATTTTCTTCTGGGTGGCCCGCATGGCCATGATGGGATCCCAATTTACCGGCCAGATCCCCTTCAAAGATGTGTACATCAATGGCCTGGTGCGGGATGAGCACGGCGCCAAAATGTCCAAGACCAAGGGGAATGGTATCGATCCCCTGGAGCTGCTGGACAAATACGGCACCGACGCCCTGCGCTATGCCCTGGTCAAGGAGGTGGTGGGGGCAGGGCAAGACATCCGCCTGGCCTATGACCGCAAGACCGGCGAGAGCGCCAGCGTAGAGGCCGCCCGCAACTTTGCCAATAAGATCTGGAACGCCTCCCGCTTTGTGTTGATGAACTTGGAGGGGCAAACCCCTGCCCAACTGGGATCCCCTGCCCCCGAAGCGCTGGAGCTGGCCGATCGCTGGATCCTGTCGCGGCTGCACTCCACGGCCACCCAAGTTATCGCCGAGCTGGAAGCCTATGGCCTGGGCGAGGGGGCGCGCCTGCTCTACTCTCTCATTTGGGATGACTTTTGCGACTGGTACATCGAGCTGGTCAAGCCCCGGCTGCGGGGAGAAGACCTGGCTTCCAAACGCGCAGCGCAGCAGGTGCTGGCCACCGTTTTGGAAACCATTCTCAAGCTGCTGCACCCCTGGATGCCCCACATCACCGAGGAGATCTGGCAGCTGCTCACCCAGGCCAACCAAACCACCTCTATCTCCGTGCAGCCCTATCCCACCCCAGATCCCAGTTGGATCGACCCTCAACTGGAGCGGGAGTTTGGCTTGGTGATCCAAACCATTACCAGCCTGCGCAACCTGCGGGCAGAAGCCGGCCTCAAGCCCCAGCAGGCCGTCACCGCCCTCCTGGTTACCGACGATCCCACCCAGCAGCAAATTCTCAGGGCTGCCCAAGCCTACATCCGGGATCTAGCTAAGGCTGAGGCTTTGGAGATTACGGGATCCCTGGCCACGGAGCCCAAACAGGTGGCGGCTGCAGTGGTGGGCACGGTGCAGGTGCTGATGCCCTTGGCAGGACTGGTGGATGTGGAAGCGCTGCGGGCCAAACTGCAAAAAGACCTGGCCAAACTGGAAAAAGAGGCCCAAGGGATCCGCACTCGCCTGGAAAACCCTAACTTCTTGAGCCGCGCCAACTCTGACGTGGTGCAGGCTAGCCGCAAGCAACTGGCGGAGCTGGAGGCCCAGATGCAGCTTTTGCAAGCCCGCATGGAAAAGTTGGGCTAGAGCAGTGGGGAGCGCTCTCCTTGGCGGCTCTTGCCCTGGGCAGCCGACTTTCGTAGCCTCGAGCTTAATGGCACCGGCTATTTTTGCGAAATTGCAGTGGCCATTCCCCATCTCTGTGTTACGATAAGGCTTAGCTCGAGATAAATGTCGGTTGTAGCGTTCGGTTCTTCCGGTCTGGACGGGTTTTCACGTTTTGTATTGGCAGACGGCTCTCCGAATATCTCGCTTGTTCCTCTCTCTTTCGGAGATCGTCGATGTCGATTTATGTAGGTAACCTTTCCTTTAAGGTGACGGAAGCGGAATTGACCGCTGTGTTTGCCGAGTACGGTTCTGTGAAGCGGGTGCAGATCCCCACCGACCGCGAGACGGGCCGCATCCGCGGCTTTGGGTTTGTGGAAATGAGCTCTGAGGCCGAAGAGCAGGCTGCCATTGCCGCTCTGGATGGCGCGGAATGGATGGGCCGCGACCTCAAGGTCAACAAGGCTCGCCCGCGGGAAGAACGCCCCACCTCCGGTTTCCGCTCTGGTAACGGCGGCGAGCGGCGGCGCAACTTCCAATCTCGCTATTAACTCGCTATTAAAACGTCAACCCCTCACCCCCGGCCCCTCTCCCAGAGGGAGAGGGGGGTTGGGGATCGAGACAACGAGCGTTTTCTTGCAACTAAGCCGGCGGTTTGTCCGGCCAGGGCTCTGTCAGGTCAACGGCTAGGGGATCCCAGTCCCAGCCCCAGTCGCGGGCAATGGCCTGGGTGAGGCCCAACTGGCCAGCGCCCGGGTAGCGGGCCAGGGCCAACAGGAGATCCACCAGTTGCTCGCCAGTGGGGGTGCGGCCAAAAATGTGCAGCCCATCCCGGATCTGGGATTCTTTGAGCTCGCAGAGGTAGCCATCGAGGCGGCCCCAGTCTTCCTCTTTCTCCAGGTTGAACTGCCAGTCCAGCTGCTCTCGGCGAACCAGCTCTTGGATCTGGGCGCGAATCAGGGGGCAGCGGCCCGGATCCATCTGCTGGGCCTCGTAGTACTCGTCCATCAACCGCTCCAACTCTGCCAAGGGGCCGTAGAGCTCGGCGCGGGTCAGGGGCGGGGTGAGGTGGTCGAGGATCACCGCTTGGGCCCGCCGCTTGGCCTGGGATCCTTCGCCGGGGTCGTTGACGATGAAAGGATAGAAGTGGGGCAGAGGCCCTAGGGCAATTTCTGGGTAGCAGGTGGCGGAAAGGGCGGATCCCTTGCCGGGCAGCCACTCCAGGTTGCCGTGCTTGCCCACATGCACCACCGCGTGGACGCCGAACACCTGGCGCAGCCACAGGTAAAAGGCCAGGTACTCGTGGGGTGGCACCAGATCCGGAGCGTGGTAGTTCAAAGAGGGATCCCGGTCGTAGCCCCGCGGCGGCTGGATCCCGACAAAAACGTGCTCCAACTGCAGGCCGACAATGGGGATGTCGTGGGCAGGCGGATCCCCCCACTGCCGCAGCAGATCGCCTTGGACAGCGGCAGGCAACTGGGCAAACCACTCCCGATAGAGGGCAGCCGGCAGCACCTGCCGCGCCGGGCGTAGGGATCCCAGCGGATCATAGGTTTGGCCCTGGGTTAGCCAGCGGATGAGCTCATCTCCGCTCTGGGGCAGTGGACAGGCGCGGTAGCCGGCTTGCGCCAGGGCTTTGAGGATCTCGACGCAGCTTGCCGGTGTATCCAACCCTACCCCATTGGCCAGCCGCCCATCCCGGCTGGGGTAGTTGGCCAAAATCAAGGCCAGACGGCGCTGCTCGGCAGGGGTGCGCCGCAGCTTTACCCAGTTGGCCGCCAGCTCGGCCACAAACGCCACCCGATCCGGCACGGCCTCATAGGCCATGATCTCCGTCTGCAGGCGGGGATCCCACTGTTGAACCGTCTTGAACGAGATGGCCCGGCTGAGGATGCGCCCGTCCACCTCTGGCAGCACCACGTTCATGGCCAGATCCCGCGCCCCCAAGCCTCGCGTGGCGTTCTCCCAGCGCTCCCGCGACCCGCTGCTCAAGACCACCTGCACAACCGGCACATCCAGCTCCTGCCAAAGGCGAACATCGGGCTGCTCGCTCTCCAGCCGAGCGAGGGAAAAACTGGTGGTGTTCAACAAAAGTTCAATTTGGCCGCCGAAGTGCTCCCGCATGGCCTGGGGCAAGTCCGGCTCCTGCAGGCTGTAGGTATAAAGACACAGCGGCTGCAACCCCCGCTCCTGCAGGGCTTCGGCCAGGGCATCTATGGGCTGCGTATTCCCCGCCAAAACATGGGCCCGGTAGAGCAGGATCCCTACCTTGGGGGCGTGGGGATCCCTGGGCAGGGGGGGATGGTAGATCCCCAGGCGGGGCAGCACCTGCGGCTCCGGCACGGCGTACTCCTGCCCCAGGAACTCCCTGGCCAAGAGTTTCAAGCAGGCCGCCACATTGGCCGCCCCCCCTTCCAGCCAGTACTGCCACACCCGGTCTGCCACCGCTAGGGGCACGGTGGAGTGGCTGACCAAATCCCAGTCGGGGCGGTCATCCCCAGGGATCACAATCAGGGTGGATCCCGCTGCTGCCGCTACCTCTTTGGCCACCTCCAGGCCATAGCTCCAGTAGGCCCTTCCCCCCAAAAGGCGAAGGAGCACCACCTGGGCCCGCCGCAACACTTTCTCGGCGTAGTCGTCGATGCTCAGGGGCTGTTGCAACTGCAGCAAATTGGCCGCCCGCACCGCTGGAAAATCAGCCGGCAGCAGCCGCATCGCCGCGCTCAAGGCCGTCAGATCCGTGTCGGCTGCCGACAGGACAACGATGGGGGCCGGATCCTGCTCCAGGAAAACGACCCCGCCTTGCGAAGGATCCCATCCCCCTGGCAAAGCGGCTATCCGATGCATAGAGCCAGCGCCAAGCGCTCCGCCAGTAACTTCTCCTCAGCGTACACCTCAGCTTAGCGACCGTACTTAAGCACAAAAGCAGCCTGCCCGCCGGCGCTGGTCTGGCCGGGGAAAGTTCCCTGGTTGACACTCCCACCCAGGGGATTCTTACGCAGCCCAAAATGGACTCGCGAAGGCGCTGTCAAGACGCCCCTAGACAGTCCTTTGAGGCATAACCTCAAAGTTCTGCTTACTTCGGACTTAAGTTCCTCCAGGTTAGTTATTGCCGCGCGGGTTTTGCACCGCAGTAGGTTGTTTTCCTGGAGAAGCTCTGTACTAACTATAACAAAGAAGCAACTAAAGTTGCTCAAGGGCTTTTCCGCCCCGCACTCAAGTACGGGGCTACCAAGCTATCCTCTTGTGTACTTGCGCAAGAAAACATCGCTGCTCCCCGCCGAGCTTTGGCCAAAAAAGTTTCCCTCGGTTACCCCTGCCACCCAAACATTTCCCTGGGCATCAATCGCGATGGCGCGGGCTTCGTCAGAGGAAGGGGTGCCCAACTGGCGCAGCCAAGGGCCGCGACCACACCCAAAACCTAAGCCGACACAAGCTAAGCCGCCCAGAACTGCTCTAGCCAGTGCCTGTCTCCTGCTCATAGGCCCTCTTTTCCGAGCTACTCCCCGTTTCATTCCCTCCCACACCCCTGTCTGGTCGAGGGCAATCAAATCCTCCGCTGGAATATCCCTGACTTCTTGACTATAAGCTAGTCGTTCTCTTTGCACCTCTTCTTCTTGGTCTCTCGCACTGCGGTAAGTCTTTTTTTAGAGTCATTCCTTGCTTTTTCAAGAGATTGTGTATCGTGACGGTACTCACATCAATCGCTAAGCCCTCCCGCAAGAGTTCTTGATACTGCCACAGGTAGAAGTCTGGTTGTTCCGCAATAATTGCCATCACTTTCTTGAGAATCTTCCCTCAAAGCGATCCCCGCCCGGAAGGGCTAGGAAGAGCTGAAAATCCTCTTCCCTACCATTGTGGGGGGTAGCTGTCATTAGCAAGAAATGGCGCGTTAGCTGGGAGAGCAACTTACCTAGCTTATAGCGCTTGGTTTCCTTGACTTCTCCGCCGAAAAAAGAGGCCGAGAGCTTGTGAGCCTCATTGACAGCAATCAAATCCCAATCTGTTGCCTTCAGCTTTTCTTGCAGCGCCTCATCTCGGCTCAGTTTATCCAGCCGGGCAATCAGCAAAGGGATCTCTTGAAACAAATTTCCCGTTCGCGCAGCTTCAATCCGCTGCAGCACTAGGCTGCCAGGACAGACAATGAGACAACGGTGCAGATTGCCGCGAATCAAGAGCCCCGCCATAACTCTCTTGCCGGCGCCGGGATCTTCAGCCAGCAAAAAGCGCAGCGGCTGCCGCGTCAGCATTTTTTCATAGACGGCGCTAATCTGGTAGGGCAGAGGTTCCGCCAGGGAGGTATGAACTGGAAGTAGGGGATTGAAAAGTGGGCTAGACGAATTCGTTAGGCTTCGGAAACCAGCGGGAACAGAGCCTCATCTCCCTTGAAGTTCCAGAAAAATCCCTCGGCTACAACTTCTGGGGCCGTCTCTTTGTCCCGAAACACTCCCCCGACTAAAGTAGGGGGATTCCTACGCAGTCCACAAGCGGACTCATCAAGTCGTTGTCAAGACGCCCCTACACAGTTCTCTAGGGCAAAGCCCTAAGGTTCTGCTTACTTCGCTGAGCAACGCCCCCACCCCAGGCACTGGAAGGAAGAAAGCCGGGATCGCCTACAGAGATAGGCCCAGCTTCAGTCCCAGCAAAGCATGGGCGAAGAGCACGCAGAGGATGAGGCTGCCTAAGTAGGCATGGGTGGTGCGCAGGGCCTCGCGGTTGCCCCCAAAGCCACTTAGGGACAGGGCACCGTTGGCTGCCAACAGCAGCAACACCAGGGATCCCGTCCAAAAATGGGGGCTGCTCAGCAGGGGCTGGCCCTGCATGACCAAGGAGAGAAGGCCGCCGGTGTAGCCTAGGGCAATGAAGGTGGCCATCCAAGGGGCCAGCTTGCGGTGATCCCAAAGCGGCTTTTGGGCCGATTCCGGCAGGGATCCCTCGGCTGCTAGGCGCAAGACCCGCCCCCGCCAGCCGGTCAGGCCGACAAAGCTGCCCATGACCACTACCACAATGCCCATCATCAAAGGATGTCCCCATTGCACGATTGGCTGGGGCAGGTTGAAGCCGGCAAAAAACTGGGCCACCGGCTGCAAGGCAGCCGTCAACCTCTCCGAAGTTGCCGACAGATCGGGCAGAGCCACACTCAGCATAGGGATCCCTCCACCTTCGGGACAACTACAACTTCTTAACAAATCTACAACAAACCCACTTTCGATGACAGATGCCGGCGGGAAGCTTCAGGGGGTGCAGCCGCAACGGTAAAATGTCTAGCGGTGAAGCCGTGGTCGGCCACAGATCTTCGGCTGCCGCCTGCTGATGAGCAAAACGGAGTTATTCACATGGCCAAGTTGTTGTTGGGGGATCAGTCCTTTGAAGTTGAGCTGCTGACGGATGTGCCCACCAATTGGCCTGGAATTAAAGTCATGTCCAAGGGCGCCAAACTGGATATCCCAGCAGGAACAGTGGTGAGGGTGGAGTCGGAAGATGACCATGTAACCGGCTCTTACAAGGTGGTTTATCGTCTGGCTCCCGCCTATCCTCGCAGTTGGCGGCTGCTTCTGGAGCGGGAGAGTGCCGCTGCACCGCAAGCGGAAGCGGCTCCGGCGACCAAACCTGCTCAGGTTGCCCCTTCGGCAGCCTCGTCCCTGCCCAACAGCGACAAGATCTTCACCATCAAGGTAGCCGGTCTGGTGGGAGGGGGCGTGCGCAAAAGCGTTGTCGAGTACAAAGTGCCCTTCAGCCGCCTTTCTCAAGAAGTAAAGCGGATTACCCAAAGGGGGGGCAAGATCGTCAGCATTACGGAGTCCAATTTGTTGAGCAACCTCGACTAACTTGCCTGGAAGGCATCTGGGGCGGTGGGCTTTGGCTCTGCTGCCACTTCTATGGGCTGGGGTGCTACCTGGGCGAGGAAAGGGATCCCTGGGCGTTTTGGAGGGAACCACGGGCAAGGGCTTCCCTATCCCCAACCAAGAGATGGGGGTGGTAGGCTGACGTTGGTTTTGCCGGTGAGGAGGAGGACATGACGTCTCGACAGCCGCCGACGCGCCGGGGCGGCCATCCAGTTCCTAGGGCAAAAAGGGGATCCCCCTTCCTGGGCCGAAGTCTTTCTAGCTCTGCGCAGCGACCGCCAACCCAGTTGCGCTTCCGGCTGCTCCGCTTCTTGGCTTTGTTGACCACAGTGCTGGGATTTGGGACGGGAGCCCTGGTGGCCTGGGCCACTGCCCATCCTGGTTGGGTGAGCCGCCTGTCGGGGCTGCTGCCACCCCCAGCCGAGTTGCCAGCGCCTCGGGCCGAGGCCAAGGCAGCCCGACAGCGCCCGCCCCTCCCCCAACAGCCGCAACTGCAGCGGGATCCCTTTGCGTTGGATCCCTTGGCCAGCCTCTCCTACGTGCCCGCCATCATGTATCACGATGTGGTGGCCGGCCGCAAAGAGGTTTGGTTTGACACCACGGCGGCGGAGCTGCGACAGCACTTTGAAGCCATCAAGCAGGCGGGGCTGATTCCCATCCACATCGACCAGCTTTACAAACACCTGCGAGATGGGGATCCCTTGCCGGAAAAGGCCATTTTGCTCACCTTTGACGACGCCTACCTTGGGCTTTACGAAAACGCCTACCCGCTTTTGAAGGAGTACAACTACCCCGCCACCTACTTTGTGCAGACCGGCTTTGTCGGCGTGCCCACCAGCAAAGATCACTTCACCTGGGATCAGATGCGGGAGATGGATGCCAGCGGGTTGATCGACTTTGCTGCCCACACCGTCAACCATCCCCCTGACCTACGGGTGCTAGACGATGCCCGCCTGCGGCGAGAGGTGTTTGACTGCAAGACCAAGCTGGAAGAGGAGCTGGGCCACCCCATCCACTACTTCGCCTATCCGGAAGGCAATCGGGACGAGCGGGTAAAGCAATACCTGGCCGAGGCGGGTTACTGGATGGCCTTTACGATGGATCCCGGCTTTACGGGACAGTCGCCCAACTTGCTGGAGGTACGGCGCTTTAACCAGTTTCGCATCACCGAGGCCATCATCGGCGCCCGCACCTTCACCCTCAGCCGCAGCCTCGACTACTGGCTGGATGTGACGCAGCCTCTGGCCCCGACCGATGAGGTCATTGACGGGGTGAGGATCCTCACCATCCGCGGCGGACGGGCAGCCACAGTGCACGCAGAACGGCGCTACGAAGTCAGGACGTTGGCCCAGCGCTACCAGGCCGATGCCGGCATCAATGGCAGCTTCTTCTCCATTCCCTGGATCAACTCCGCCAGCAACGTCATGGTGGGACCGGTGATGGCCGCCAACCACAAGACCTTCATCCCCGGTCGCCCCGAAGATGACAAGGTGCTGCGCGGTCGCCCCCTGGTGCTGCTGGGCAGGGATCGCCTCCGCTTTGTGCCCTTTGATCCCGACACGATGACTCAGCTCGACAACCTTCGCCAGCTCATGCCGGATGTCACGGACCTGTTTGTGGCGGGCTTGTGGCTGGTCAAGGATGGCCGGGCCCTTTCGCCAGCGGAGATTGACTCGTTTCGCCTCTCTAGCGCCGCCGAGTTCCGACCCCGCGCCTTTTTTGGGGTGGACGACCAGGATCAGGTGGTAATCGGAGTTACCAAAACCCACGTCAACGCCGCCATCCTGGCTAGCCTATTGCCCAAAATCGGGATCCGCGAGGCGGTGCTGCTCGACTCTGGCTTTAGCACTTCGTTGGTTTACCGAGGAGAAATTCTGGCCACTGGCCATGCCGGCCCCAACCAGCCCAGCCGCCCGGTGCCCCATGCCATTTTGCTCTACGACCTAACCCGTTTGTGGAGGGAGGATCCCCAGCAGCAGGCAAGCGCCAACTCTCCCGGCAGCCGGCTGGAGGGGCTGGTGCAGTTGCTCCCCAGCGGCGACCAGGAAGTGGCCAAGGCGCAGCTGGAGAGCATCCTGGCCGGCCAGCGCACCCTCAAGCGGGGGGAGCGGGGCCCGGCCGTGGTGGCGGTGCAACTGGGCTTAAGCCGCCTGGCCGCTCAGCAGGGACGGCTGGATCTGCTCCCCTCTGGCCCCGATGGGGTGTATGGCAATGAGGTGGCCCAGGCAGTGGCAGAGTTGCTGTTGACCGATCGCGTCAGCGGGACGGAGTCCTTAGCTGGGGGCGGTGAGACGGGATCCCCGCAAACAACCCCCACTCCCCTGGTGGCGGGAACGGCAACCCTGTCCCGATCGCGTCCGTGGGACGGAGTCCTTAGGGTGGATGCCATCGATGCTCAACTGCTGCAACGCTTACTGGAGCGGGTTAATCTCGCCCCAGCCTCTGTGTTGGTGGATACCCGTCTGGAGCGGCCAACTTGGCCTCTGGAGCGCAAGCCGACCCGGAAGCTGCTGCCGAGAGCGGCTCTGGATTGACATACTCCCCACAGCCATAGCTGCAAAGAGTTGGTGAGCGCAGCGATTTAACCTCAAGCTGAGGCCAAAGCCAGGCTAGGCCCCCCTGGTTTGCAGGGTGAAGTTTCTCCCGGCAGAAGCCAGGCTGGTCGCGACTGTTGCGCGTGAAAGTGGCCGAGCGGGGTTGGGATCTGGGGGGAGTGAGAGATATCCTTTCTGGGGCGAGTTCTGCTATCCTGCTTTCAGGAATCTTTAACCTTTCTGATTTTCTGCCGCCTTTGATGGTTGTTGCTTCGGCCTCTCTTGCTTCAGCAAATCTGCCCCGCACTCTTCTGCCGGCGGAGATCGCCCATCTAGACAACCTCAGCTACAACGAACAGGGTTTGATCCCGGCCATCGTGCAGGACTACCTGGACGGGACGGTGCTGATGATGGCCTGGATGAACCGCGAGTCGCTGCAGAAGACTCTGGAAACGGGCCGCACCTGGTTCTGGAGCCGCTCCCGCCAGGCGCTGTGGCCCAAGGGGGAAACTTCTGGCCACGTGCAGTGGGTCAAGCAAATCCGCTACGACTGCGACAGCGACGCGCTGGTTATCTTGGTGGAGCAGGTGGGAGAGGCGGCCTGCCACACAGGGGCGCGAAGCTGCTTCTTCCGCACTCTCCCCGAGAAGGAAGGGGATCCCATTCCGGCAGCCGATACCCTGTCGCAGGTGTTTGCCGTGGTCAAGGCCCGCCAGGCGGATCCCCGGCCCGATTCCTACACCAGCAGCCTGCTGGCCAAGGGAGACAACGCCATCCTGAAAAAACTCGGCGAGGAGACGGCTGAAGTGGTGATGGCGGCAAAAGAGGGAGACAAGGCGGCCCTGGCCCGCGAGGTGGCGGATCTCTGGTACCACTGCCTCGTGGCTCTTGCTCATCATCAGGTGGATATTCGGGATGTCTATCGCCAGCTCCAAGCCCGCCGTTCCCCTCAGTGAAGGTGCTCTGTCCGAGGAGGGGGAGCTGCCTTTGGAGGAGATGGAGCAACCCCCCGCCAAGACCTACCTAGATTTACAGGCTGCGCGACGGGGCCAGGTGGATCTGGAAACCGACCGGGAGACTTTGGCCCGTTACCTGCGCGGCCATGGCCAGTGGATCCAGCGCTGCTTCCGGCCACTCCAGGTGGAGCCCCTCTCTGCCGAAATCTATAGGCTGCAGTTTTTCCGCATGGGCGGGCTGGGGTTTGAGCTGGAGCCCAGCTTTGGGGTGAAGATCTGGCCAGAGGAAGATTACCTGTTTCGGCTGACTTCCATTGAGCTGCCGGGGGATGCCGCCCTGCCCTACTGGGTGGATTGTCGGGCCAGCTTCCGGCTGGAAGAACTACCGGGATCCCTGGCCACCACCCGCGTCCACTGGGATCTCCAGCTGAATATCCGGCTGCATTTGCCCAAGTTTTTGCAGGTTCTGCCGCGCAAGTTGGTTCAGAAAGTGGGCAGCCAGGTGGTGCAGCAGGTTACCCGCGGCCTCAGCGATCGCTTTACCCACAATGTCTGCAGCGATTTCTATGGCTCCATTGGCCGTTCCCATCACCCCTATCGCTTGGTTGCGGTGGAAGATGGGGCGTGATATGGTAAGGGGCACATGTGTTGCGGGCAGGCTGCTTGGTCCTTCCCGGCAACGGGCGATGGGGTTCGCCGCAACCGCCTCAGGCAGATCCTAGGGATAAAGTTTCTCTAAGACTTAGAGCTGGGGCTGATGACTCCTACTCTTCTGGGCAGATCCAGGGGGTGGGAGTCTTTGATGTTGAGTTCTCACCCCGCAGAAACGCGAACGGCTTTTTCTCCCTGGGCTGCCCTTCAACACGCGGACGGCGAGGAGAGAGGTTTTGTTGATGCTGGGCAGTTGGCTGTGGATCTTGGGGATGGGCTTTTTTGTCGGCCAGATCCTGGGCCGGCTGGGAATGCCGCCGCTAGTGGGGATGATCCTGGTCGGGATCCTGTTGCAAGAGGTCTTGTCCCCAGAGCTGTTGGCGGCAGCCGGGGATCTGCGCTTGGTGGCCGTCACGATTATCCTGATGAAGGCCGGGCTGGGGCTGGATCGGGAAAAGCTGGCCCAGCAGGGATCCGTGGCGCTGCGGCTGGGGTTTTTGCCGGCAGCCTGTGAGGCGCTGGCGGTGGCGCTCTTGAGCCGCTGGATCCTGGGGTTGGACTGGGCGACGGGGCTGCTTTTGGGCTGTGTAATCGGGGCGGAGTCGCCGGCGGTGATCGTGCCGGGGATGTTGCGCCTCAAGAGCTTGGGCTGGGGGGTGGCCAAAGGGATCCCGGACGCCATTTTGACCGGCAGCGCCCTTTCCGACGTGCTGCTGCTGTTGGGCTTTAGCCTGTTGCTGAGCTTTTTGGGGCAGGGATCTCCAGAGGGCCTTCGCCTGTTCGGCCTGGAGCTGTCGCCGCTGCAGTGGCTGCCGTTCCAGGTGGGGATGGAGATCCTGCTGGGGGTGGCCATCGGCTACCTGGGGGCGCGGCTTTTGGTGGCGCTCCTGGTGCAGCAGAACTGGACGCGCAACAGCACGCAAGAGGTGTTGCTGGCAGCCTGCCTGGCGCTGGGCCTGGTGTTGGCGTCGCAGGTGTGGCCCTATTTTTCCGGCTACCCGGCGGTGATGGCCCTGGGGTTTTTTCTCGTCCAACTGGATGGGCCGCTGGCGCGGCGGCTGCGGCTTGGGTTCGACGCCCTCTGGACGGTGGCGGAGATCGTGCTGTTTGTCCTGCTGGGGGCCTCTTTGGATCTGCAGGTACTGGGATCCCTGCTCTTGCCCGGCTTGCTGCTTTTGACCCTGAGCCTGCTGTTGGGCCGGGGCCTGGGCTGGTGGCTTTCCACGGTAGGGAGCAACTGGAACTGGCGGGAGCGGCTCTTTTTGCTGCCGGGCAACATGGCCAAGGCCACGGTGCAGGCGGCCATCGGCGGCATCCCCTTGGCCCAAGGGATCCCTGGCGGAGAGACCATCCTGGCCATAGCGGCCTTGTCGATTCTGGCCACAGCACCCCTAGGGGCTTGGCTGACCCAGGTCTTTGCCCCTCGCCTGCTGGAAAAAGGGGAGGTGGATCCCACCAAGGTGGGCAGCCAGGGCAAGGTGAGCTTCTTGGCAGCCGTCGATACTTCTCCCTTGGCCGAGTCAGTGCTGCGCAAGGCAGCGGATCTGGCGCGGCGGCTGGACGGGGAAGTGATTGTGCTCCATGTTACCGACGAGCCGCAGGGGAAGAGAGTAGAACAGTTGCGGCAGCTGGCCCAGCGCCTCTTGGCCGACATTCGCCACGAATTTTGCCTGGCCTCCGGGCCTTTGGCAGAGACCATCGTGGGCCTAGCCCAGGAGCGTCAGGTTACTGATATAGTCATGGGCAAGCGGGGCCAGCGCGGCTGGGAGCAAGTATTGCTGGGATCCACTTCGCAAGCGGTGTTGGAGACCAGCCCCATCCCGGTGATTTTGGTGGAAGAAGAGGAGTTCGGGAAAGCCAGAATTGACACTCCCACCGCCTAAAGGCGGGGGATTCTTACGCAGTCCACAAAAGAACCCGTAACGGCGTTGTCAAAGCGCCTCTAGACAGTTCCTTCACGCAAAGCCCCAAGGTTCTGCTGACTTTCTTAAGTAGGTTGGTGGCAGCATTCGCCTCAGCCTAGAGGGTCTCCACCCGTCGGGTTTTTCACCATAATTAGGTAGCTCATCTCCATCTAGGAAGCTCGCCTGCGAACTGTACGCCTCCTCCGCCTCGATAAACTCAATGCCATAGTGCTGACATAATTCCGCAATACGCTCCTTTAACCAACCTGTTGGAATTAAAACAAAGTTTTGGTTATTGACCTTCCCTAAACCGCATTCTTGCTTTTGTTCTTTGTTCCAACCAAAGATGATTCTCCCAATCGAGTGGTGCAAACAGAAGTCAATGACCTTGCGCGCAGCTTTGTGAATTGCATCTCGCATCCTCCGGCTTCTTTTTTCCGTAATTCGCTCAAGTTTCTGCGACCAAAACCCCTGCGGCTTGTCAGTCTTAAGCCTAGCCACCTCCTTGTTGTACCACTGGTTAAAGGATTTGACTTTGCGTCCGTCAATGATGAAGCTATGCCCTAAGTTGCTAACGCACGTAAGCCAGTTGTTTACTCCGTGGTCAATTGCTAAAGCTTTTCTCGGATCCAGCGATTGAGGTCGAGCAGGCTTGGCATAGACCCACTTCAGCTACAGACTTGCAGGTCTGTTGCGCGGCGGAAACATACATTGCGATGAAGTGCTTGCTTTGGGTTCTCACCATCTCAGCGCAAAGCTCACCATAGCTTGCCCATCGCTTCGTTTTGAAATAGACTTGTCTCGCATAGTACAAAGCACAGTTGCTTATTAGACTGTTGACACACTAATAGGGGGACTAGCTCTCTGTTCCTGACTCGAACCTGCTGACAGCCGTACTCCATCATTGTTGGCAAGCGGCATGACAACCGCAGTCTGACATGGGCAAGCGATAGTGCGAGAGGAAAGTCAACGGTACAATCACTACAACCATGGTGTGGGGCTAGCGGTTGTTTATCTTATTTTTTGGCTAAAGAGAAGGAAAGAGGTCTTGGTAGGAGAAGTCAGGAAGAGGTTGTTTGAGCTATGAAACTATATCAACGACCCCCATCATGGGTAAGCGACTAAAGTGGCTAGCGGGCTTTTCCGCCCCGCACTCAAGTGCGGGGCTACCAAGCTATCCTTTTGTGTGGCTCGGCAAGCCCTAGGGGAAGTGGTGGAGCCTGTCTAGGCGAATCTAAGTCAGGTTTGAACTGGGGATCTGGTGGGGGGCAGGCACCGGACTGAGAAGCGCCCACCGTTGGGCAAAGGCTTAGCCAACAAGCTGGCAGAGGGTCTCTTGTCTTTCTCGGTCTTGTTCGGCCAGCTCCTGAATGGCCCGTTGGTACACCTGGGCGGGTGTGGATCCCTGGTCGACCTGCTTCAGCCAGCGCTGGGCCTCGTTGCCCTGTTGGAGCAGAGTTTGCAGGGGAGCCAAAAAGCAGCCCAGGCCCTGGGGTTGGCCGAGGCGCCACGCTTCGGTCAGCAGCTCTTCAATCCACTCCTGGGCCACCCGTTCTCGGCCCGTGCGCCAATCGACCAGACGGGCTCGCAAGGACTCGCGAGCAGCGGCCTGCTCGTTGGCCTCGCAAAGGCTCTCCAGCTCCGTCGGTGTCAAAGGCCCCCGCAAGGGATCCAGCGCTTCTGGCTGGGCCAGCAACTGCCAGAGACGGGCCTCTACCAAGGCAGTGATGGCCAGGGTCATCACCGGATCTGCCACCAGGTCGCAGATGCGCAGCTCCACCCGGTTGAGATGGTAGGGCCGCTCTGGGCCGTTGGGCCGCACAGAGGCCCAGAGGTGGCGCACATTCTGCATCGTGCCCAGGGCCAGTTGCTCCCGCATCCAGGCGATGTAATGGGCGTGATCCCGGAAGAAGGGCACCTGGGCCGGCGTTTTGGGAAACACCTGCCAACGGCTGGAATGGTAGCCTGTCACCTGGCCGTCCAGAAACGGAGAAGAAGCGCTCAGGGCCAAGTACAGGGGAGCTTCCGCCCGCAGCAAACGGCAGGCAAGAAAAATGGCCTCGCTATCCGGCAGGCCAACATTGATGTGGATGCTGGCAGTTACCACCCGCGTGCCGTAGGTGCGCTCGATGTAGTCGTGGTAGGGGTTGTCCGGATCCGAGCGCTCAAAGTGGTCGCTGCCGCCCAAAGCCAGCGTGCTCCCCGGCAACAGGGTGTAGGGGCCAAGGCGGCGCAAAAATTGCCGCAGTTGCAGCCGAGGCCGCAGCAGGGCACAGAGCAGATCCTCGTAGCGGCGAAGGGGCGGAGTGATGTACTCGACGTTGCGCCGATCTGGTTCTCGCACAAACCCCGGCAAAGCCTGGCAGATGCGATCCGACAACCCCACCACTTCTCCGGCGGCGGTGCCGGTGTACATCTCTACCTCAAAGCCCTTGGTCAACAGCACAGGCCAGCCTCCAGCCGCAGCCTCCTCAGTCTAACCTCTACCCATTTTCCCAGGGTTGTGTAGGAAAGGGTTTCTCGCACTACCGTACAATGTCGGCAACGCTTGAAGACGATCGTGGGGAAGGGGCGGCGTGCGGGATCCCATCTACATTCTGGGAGCAGGGCCGGCGGGCATGGCGGCTGCCTACCGCTTGACCCAACTGGGCTTCCCTGTGGTGGTAGTGGAACGGGAAGACAGGGTTGGGGGCTTGGCCAAAAGCATTTGCTACCGGGGGTTCATTCTCGACTATGGCCCGCACCGCTTTTTTACCAAGATCCCAGCGGTGCTGGAGCTGTGGAACCAGGTTTTGGGATCCGAACAAGTGACTGTCCGGCGGCTTACCCGCATCTACTACCGCAAGCACTATTTTCAGTACCCCATTCAAGCCTGGGAAGTCCTGCGCAAAGTTGGCTGGTGGGAAAGCCTGCTCATTGTTCTTTCCTACCTCTGGGCCCAACTTATCCCGCACCCAGCTCCCCAGAACTTTGCCGACTGGGTCAAGGGAAAATTTGGCGCTCGACTCTTTCAGATTTTCTTTGAAGGCTATACAGAAAAGCTTTGGGGGATCCCTTGCACCGAGATCAGTGCTGATTGGGCTGCCCAGCGCATCAAAGGTCTCAGTCTTGGAGAGGCCATACGAAAAGCATTGGGGTGGAATCGAGGTTTGGTGAAATCTCTAATCGATCAGTTTCAGTTTCCTCGGCTGGGATCCGGCCAGCTCTACGAAAAAATGCAGGAGTTTTTGCTGGCCGAAGGTCAAAAAGTTTGGCTAAATACAGAGGTCATTGCCCTTAGGCATGAGGGATCCCGGATTGTCAAGCTGCAATTGCGCAATCTTCAGGATGGAAGTGAAACATGGGTCTCCCCCTCCCACGTCATCTCCTCGATCCCTCTGACAGTTTTGGTGCAGAGCCTACAGGAGTTGCCTCCTCCAGAGGTACTGCAGGCAGCCCGCAACCTCAAGTTTCGCAACACCGTTTTGGTTTATCTGATTGTGGAGGGATCCCAGCTTTTCCCCGATAACTGGCTGTATATCAATGAACCAACAGTACAAGTTGGTCGGGTAACCAATTTTGCCAATTGGTCGCCGGCTATGCTCCCCAACCGAGAACAAACCCCCTTGTGCTGTGAGTATTGGTGCAACTTTGAGGATCCCTTGTGGCAAGCCCCTGAGGAGGAATTGCTGGCTTTGGCTGAGAGGGAGCTGCGCCAAATTGGCCTGCTCCAGGATCAGAAGATCTGCGGTGGCTTTGTGGTGCGCCTGCCCCGCACCTATCCCATCTACGCCGGCAGCTACAAAGAAGACTTGGCCATTTTGCGAAGGTACCTCGGCCAGTTTGAAAACTTGCAACTGGTGGGCCGCTATGGCTCGTTTAAGTACAACAACCAGGATCACAGCCTGCTGATGGGCCTGCTGGCTGCTGAGAACATTCTCCAACCCGGCAGCCACGATCTCTGGCAGGTGAACTCCGATGACGATTACCAAGAGGAGATTAAAGTGCCATCCCCACCCGCAAAGGTGCGACAATGAGCTTCCCTCCTAGCCACCTCTTGCAGCACAGCCGGCAGCATCTGGTCTCTTTTGCCGTCCAAGTTTTGCTTCCCGCTGTGGCTTTGACGCTGCTGCAGATTTTCTTGATCTCCTTTTGGAGCCAGGAGGATGACTATGCTTCCATCTTCAAGAGTTTAACCCAGCGCGATAGCTACTGGTACCTGAGCATTGTGCGGCGGGGCTATCAGTTTGTGGGCTTTGACAAGATCGCCTACGAGCAGAGCAATGTGGCTTTCTTTCCGGGCTATCCTCTGGCGGTGGCCATCATGAGCCGCCTGTTAGGAGTTGAGCCGGAGCTGGGGCTTTATCTTACTGCCCAGCTCTTTTGCTGGCTGATGTGGATTTACCTTTTCCTGCTTTACCGCCGCTGGCAGATCCCCACTCTTTGGCAGGTTTTGGCAAGTCTAATAATCTTGGTTTATCCTAGTAGCTTCTACTTGGTAGTAGGTTACAGCGAGTCTCTGTTCGTAGCCAGCCTGCTAGGTTTTTTCTACTGGTCAATGGACTTGAACTCTCTCCGGGCGGCACTTTTGGCTGGGGCCCACGGCTTGGCGATGAGTGCCACTCGCATTGTGGGCCTGCCGGTGGCGTTGCTTCCTCTGCTGCGCCTGGGGGAGGGATCCCGCCGTTGGTTTTGGACGGCAGGCGCCGTTGTTTTGGCCTTGTTGGGGGGGCTGAGTTTTTTCCTCTACTGTCAGCTCCGCTTCGGTCGCTGGGATCTCTACATGGAGATGCAGCGCTACTTTACCGGCGTCCAGGCCAATTACCAAGCCCTTTTCCAGGCTCATACCTATGTTCTTTCCCCTGAGCGATGGCAGGTCTTGCTCTCTCCTTCTGCACCGCTGCAGGATCCTGGCCTGTGGTCTGATGCTCTCAGCCAACTGTTTGTGTCTGTTACGCTGGGATCCCTAGTTGTTACAGGCTTGCTGGATGGTTTGAGTGTCGTGGCCGGTAAGAGCCGGCGCTGGCAGGAGCGGCTGGGGTTTCACCTAGCTGCCTGGGCTATGTTCTACATCGCTGTAGCCGGCATGAGTCCCCTAGGCCAGCGAAGCATGATTCGCTACTGCCTACCGGTTCACCTCGTGCAAGTGCTGGCCCTCCTGCACTGGGCCAAGCACACAGATTTCGGCTTCCTTCCCCTGTGGGCGCGCCCCCACCTAAGCAGAGTTCTCAAGCTGGGCTATGGGCTTCTGGGCCTGATCTTCCTCGTCCTCAACCAGATCTTGACCTGGCGCTACGTCCACCATCTCTGGGTGGCTTGACCCTGCTTTCTTGAGGATAGGATGTGAGGGATCCCGACTTCTCACCGACTGAGAGCTGTGGCGTTTTCCTCTCCCCACAAGTGGCCTCGGCAGAAATCGTCCCTGCGAGTGGCTCAGCCCATCGAGCCCACCAAAATTTACCCCTGCCCCTGTTGCCACCAAGGTCAGTTGCGCCTGATTACCCTGACTGAGGCTTTTGGCTGCAGCCGTTGCCAGCATATTTTCGCCATCACCCCCGACCGTTTGCACATTGAGCAACTGGCCGTCTCCTACCCCTACCGTAAAATCTGGTTCTGGAACGGCCATCAGTGGGTGTTGCACCGGCAAAGCACTTTCCAGGGATCTGCGCTCTTGGGCCTCACCCTCAGCCTGGGGGTTGCTTTGGCGGTGGGGTTTCTGGGCGTGTTGCTCTTCCCCAGCCAAGCCCAGTTGCTCAGTTGGTTCCTGATTCTTTGCCTGTTGCTGACGCTGTTGATGGTGACGGCGATCCTGCTGCTGCGGCGGCCTTGAGATGCTTGGGATCGTTGCCAGGGATCCCTAGTTTCAGCCCTTGTGGATCTAGCCATTTCTTGTTAGCAGTGGTCAGGAGCAGGTCTGTCGTCGGTCAGCCGGGCAGGAGGGAAGCGAGTGACCGATTTTGGTTCAGCCTTTGACCTCAGCACCACCCTGCGCCAGGTGCGCCGCTTGCTGCCTCAGCTCCAGCGCTTGAGCGGCGAAACCAAACGCCAGGCCCTGCTGGCTCTCTCGCGCCGTTTGCTGGAGCGCTCCGATCTGCTGTTGGAGGCCAATACCCTCGACCTGGAAAGCTGCCGCGAGCAAACCCTGCCGGAGTGGATCCTCAACGGCCTCAAGCTTACCCCCGAGCGCCTGCAGCGATCCGCCCAGTTGCTTGCTCTCCTGGCCCAACAGCCGGATCCCATCGGGAGCCTGGAGAGGGGGTGCCGTCAGGACAACGGGCTGTTTATTGGCCGCTACCGCGTCCCTTTGGGGCTGATCGCCTTGGTCTACGAGATCTACCCCGAGTTTGCCTTGAATGGCATTGGCATGTGTCTCAAGACGAGCAATGGCGTGATCTTGGCCGGCAGCGGCCCCATCCAGAAAACCCATCAGGCCCTGGTCAACCTGTTGGCAGAGACCGCCTACGAGCACGGGATCCCGGAAGGGGCCATTCAAACCCTCCCCGCCCAAGACCAAGCGACCGATCCCCAGGCCGATTCCCCACTGTTGCTGTTGTTGCAGCAAACCCGCTATGTGGATCTGGTGATCCCCTGCGGTCGCCCCGGCTGGGTGGAGTTCCTGTTGCAGGCCAGCAAAGTGCCGACTCTGGTCACGCATCTGGGGTACGGCCACATCTATGTGGATCGCACCGCTCCTTGGCCTTTGGTGAAGTCGGTTTTGTTGGATCCCTTGGCTCGCTATGGCCCAGAAGGGATCCCGATCTATCAGCCCCTCACCCTTTGGCTGCTGATCCACACCGATTGGGCCGCCCATCATCTGACCGCCCTGATTGAAGACTTGCTGGGTCAAGGGATCGATATACAGGCAGCAGCCCCCATTCTGGAGCGATTCCCCCAGCTTCAGCCGCTGGGGGAAGGCTTTGACTCCACAGAACGGCCTCATCTGCGCCTCCAGCCCGTTGCCGACCTGACGGAGGCGATCGCCTGGATCAACAAAAATGGCTGTCGTCAATCGGAGACGATCCTCACCGACAGCCAATCGGCAGCCCAGCGCTTTCTCCAGGAGGTGGATGCCGCCCTGATCCACATCAACACCTCTCCCCTCTCGGCAGGCCGGGGAGCCGGGATCCCCACCTTGGGAGCGTTTCGCGACCTGTCTTTGGGCATTTCCACCCAGCGGCTGCACGTGCGCGGGCCCATCGACCTGGAAGCCTTGACAACGGTGAAGGTAGTGGCTCAGGGTGACCTGTAGCAGGGGAAAGTTGGGATACCGAACTGCTGTTCTCCCCAAAAGCCAAGAGATGGCGTGAGACTAGAAAGGGAGGAATGCCGGCCCCGTCGTCCGACGTCCAACCCAGCCCAACAGACAGGGGGGAGAACTCCTTTGGGGATTGACCTGCGCAGTTACGTGTTTTTGGATCGGCTCCAGCCCCAGTACGCTGCTTATCTGGGCACGGTGGCCCAGGGCTTTTTGCCTCTGCCAGGGGATACTTCCCTCTGGGTCGAGATTTCCCCCGGCATCGAGATCAACCGCGTTATGGACATCGCCCTCAAAGCCACCTCGGTAAGGCCGGGGCTGCAGGTGGTGGAGCGCCTCTACGGCCTTTTGGAGGTACACTCCAGCAACCAGGGGGATACCCGCACTGCCGGTCGGGCCATCCTGGCGGCTTTGGGGGTGAGCGAAAAGGAGCGCCTCAGGCCGCGCATCATCTCCAGCCAGATCATTCGCAACATCGATCCCCACCAAACCCAGTTGATCAACCGTTTCCGCCGCGGCCAGATGCTCCTAGCCGGCCAAACCCTCTACATCCTGGAGGTGCAGCCGGCAGGCTATGCCCCCCTGGCCGCCAACGAGGCAGAAAAATCGGCCCGCATCAACATCCTCGAAGTGATGCCCTTTGGCAGCTTTGGCCGCGTCTACTTGGGCGGGGAAGAGCAAGATATTCTGGCTGCCTGTCGGGCTGCCGAGGAAAGCTTGGCGGCGATTTCTGGCCGGGATCCCCTACTATTGCCCGAGGAGGTGTAGCCGTGGCAACATCGGAGCCCAAACCTTCCCCAAAACCTGGCTCGCCCCTGCCCCCAGGTCGGGATCCAGCGGCAGATCGGGTGAGGCTGCTCACGGAACTGGCCGCCCCCTACCGCAGTCTGCGGCGCTTTGTCTACCTGGCGGTGGGTTTTTCGGCCACCATCGGGGCATTTGTATTTTTCTTTCGAGCCTTGGCAGGGCGGGATCTGGAGACCACCCTGCCCAGCTTGGCCTTACAGTTAGGGATCCTGGCCGGCGCCCTCGGCCTCAACAGGCTGGAAAGCCACTCCCAGCAAAAGCTGGTCAGACGGATGAAGCAGCGCCTTAGCAGCCAAAAAGACTCGCCCCGTCCGCCCGAGGGCGATGCCCCGCTTTAGGGCAGGGACGGCTAGCCTGTCAATAGTCCCAGTCCCCTTGGCGGGGATCGGAGTCGTCTTCCTCGTCGGCGCTGGGAAGATAACGGCGGGCTTCCTGGGGCCACTTTTGGGCTATTTGGATGGCAAGAAAGGCCGCGAGAGCCACTAAAACTGCCAAGGTGAGAATTGGAATCGCCAGGATCACCACTGCGCCCAACACGTAGATGGCCACCTTGGGCAAGGAAGGATCCACCCTCCAGCCACGCCTGTACACCCAGTCGGTGAGCTGCCGATCCCAGCGGCGCAGGCGAGGTATGTTCTCCGCATAGATTTCCTGGAGAATGCCGGCCAAAACGGGCCCCAGGCGGTGCATTTGGCTTCGAGTTTGCCTTCTCCAATTCCGCAGCGAGCGTCCCATTCGTAGGATCCTTGCCCTGTCCTTCCTCAGGCAATCCTAGCCCAACCGCGAGGGCGACCTTCCCGTCGGCGCGGCAAGGGATCCCTGGGGATGTAAATTTTGTTTGAACATTTGGATCGCAGATCGGGGTGGTTTGGCAGGACTACAGTACACTGAAGGCACCCGTGCAGTGGTGTTGCTGCCACGCCCTTCGGTAAACCTTTTTTTAATCTTTCAAACAGCTCGACTGGAGAACGCTAATGGCTCACACGGTCAAGATCTACGACACCTGCATCGGCTGTACTCAGTGTGTGCGGGCCTGCCCTACTGATGTGTTGGAAATGGTGCCCTGGAAGGGGAACAACAAGGCCGGCATGATTGCCGCAGCCCCCCGCACCGAAGACTGTGTTGGCTGCAAACGCTGTGAGACTGCCTGCCCCACGGACTTCTTGAGCATCCGCGTCTACCTTGGCCCCGAAACCACCCGCAGCATGGGCTTGGCTTACTAAGCCATCGGCAGGTTGGGTTGCAATTTTCATTTGAGACAAGCCTTCCTACTTTCAGCGAAACAGCCTCTCTTCAGCCCCTCCTGGCTGGGAAAAAGTTGGGCGGGCTGTTGCTCTAGTGAACGGGTTTATCGGAGAGGAGGGATCCCTCCTCTTTTTTTCTTCAAGGGTCGAGGTAGAGCCGGTGTTGGCGAATGTAGTGCTCCACAGCAGGGGGCACCAGGTAGCGGATGGATCCCCCCTTTTGGATTTGCTGGCGCAGGTAGGTGGAAGAGAGCGTTAGGGTGGGGGCGTCCAGGATTGCTGCCCGGATGGGCAGCTTTGCGGCCACCGACCGCAGCACTTGGGCGGCGTCGCCGGCATCGATACGGGGGGCAACAATCCAATGGCAGAGGCGGGCCAATTCTTCCGCCTGGTACCACTGGGGCAGATCCCGCAGGGCATCCACGCCGATAATCCAATACCACTGGGTATCCGGCTGCTCTTGCATCAGGCTGCGCAGCGTCTCGATGGTGTAGGAGGGGCCGGGACGGCGGATCTCCAGGTCGGAGCAGGCAAAGCGCTCGTGGTCGGCAATGGCCAGCTTCACCATGGCCAGGCGATCGGCTTTGCTGGCGCCGGCGGCCAAGGGCTTGTGGGGAGGATCCCCTGCCGGCATCCACAGCACCTGATCCAGGTTGAACTGCCAGAGGGCCTGCTCCGCCATGATCAGATGGCCGTGGTGGACGGGGTTGAAGGTGCCGCCCAGAATGCCAATGCGGCGCTGCTGGGGATCCGGAGGGCTCATGGCTGCCGGCTGAGGTAGGTGATGGCATCCCGCAGCCAATCTTCTGTTGGGCGGCGGTGGGTGGGCAGAGCTTGCAGGGCAGCTTGAATTTCCTGAGTGCTGTAGCCCAGGGCCAGCAAGGCCATTTCCACCTCTTCTCGGATGGGCATGGGCGGCCCTCCGGCCAAGGGTTGATCCGCAACTCCCACCCCCTGTCGCCAGTGGGCCAGCTTGGTTTTCAGCTCCAGGGCCAGCCGTTGGGCCGTTTTATGGCCTACCCCCGGCGTGAGGGAGAGCAGGCGCACGTTTTCGGTCACCACCGCCTGCACCAGCTCCGGCAGGCTGAAGGTATTCAGCAGGGCCAAGCCCAAAGCCGGCCCCACCCCCGAGACTTTGATGAGTTCCACAAACAAGTCCCGCTCGGCTGGCGAGCCAAACCCGTACAACACCAGCTCGGTCTCTCGCACCACCAAGTGGGTAAACACCCGCACGGGCTCTCCGATGGGGGGCAGTTGCTTGAGAAAACGCGCCGGGGCCTTGACCCGATAGCCGATCCCCTGCACCTCAACGGTGAGGCTACTGCGCTCTCCCCATTCGATGGCGACGAGGTGGCCGCTCAAAAACGCGATCATGCTGCGAGTCCAATCCGTGTTTAGGATACGCTGCTCGGCTACAGCTCCAGAGTCGGCCGAGCAGAATCTAAAAGAATCTAGAATAAGAAAAGCTTAAATAACAAAAGCTTACAAGCGACCTCTATGGCTTCAACATCGGCATCGGCCACTCCTATCTCGGCACGCTGGATTTGGCGGGGGCAATCCGTCCATTACGTCAAACAGGGCGAGCAGGGGCAGCCTTTGCTTTTGGTGCACGGCTTTGGGGCTTCCACCGACCACTGGCGTAAAAACATTCCCGAATTGGCTCAACACTACCAGGTCTATGCCATCGATTTGCTCGGCTTTGGCCGTTCGGCCAAGCCCAACTGGGACTATCGCGCCGAGATCTGGCGGGATCAACTGCGGGATTTCTGTCAACAGGTGATCCGGCGGCCTGTGGTGGCCATTGGCAACTCCCTGGGCGGCTATGTGGTGCTCAGCCTGGCGGCAGAGTGGCCGGAGTGGGTGCGGGGGGTGGTGCTGCTTAACGGGGCAGGCGGCTTTTCCACGGTTAAGGGATCCCCATCTGGCTGGCGGCAATGGCTGGGTGGCCTGGTAGGCTGGGGCCTGCGCCAGCGCCTGGTGTCTTACCTATTGTTTCAGTATTTGCGGCAGCCGCGGGTGATTCGCTCCAAGCTGAAGCAGGTCTATTACGACCCGGCGGCAGTGACGGATCAACTGGTGGAAGACATTCATCGCCCCACGCGGGATCCGGGGGCTGCCGATGTGTTCGTGGCCCTGATGCGGGGCGGGCAGAAGGGGCGCTATGTGGACGAGCTGCTGCGCAGCTTGGTGCGCCCCCTGTTGTTGATTTGGGGCGAACGGGATCCCTGGATGCGGGTCCGCGAGCGCTCTAAGCTCTACCGGGCTCACTACCCTCAGGCGGTGGAATACTTCCTGGAGGCCGGCCACTGCCCTCACGATGAGCGCCCCGAAGAGGTCAACGCCCTGATCCATCGCTGGATCGAGCTGGGGATCCCGGCCACCACCTCTCCTCCCCTTTCCAAAGCAGCGCCGGTCTCAGACCTGCATCCTTAGCCTTGGGAGCTAGGCGGGCTTGACTGCCAGCTCCGGCGGCGGATCCCCTTCCAGGCCGATGGCGTACTTCAGCCATTCCCGATGGGATCCGCTGCCGACGGCTTTGGAGATTTCAAAGTAAAGGGTGCTGTGGGGGCGGCGGGGCTGGCGGAGCAAGGGCATGCCGGCCTCCCAAGGGGTGCGATTCCCTTTTTTCACGTTGCAGCGCACACAGGCGCTGACTACATTCTCCCAGGTATCTTCACCGCCGCGGGAGCGCGGGATCACGTGATCCAGGGTTAGGTCTTCGCCGTAACAGCCGCAGTACTGGCAGCGGTGCCCATCGCGGTAGAGGACATTGCGCCGCGTCAGGGGGATCTCCTTGTGGGGAACGTGAACGTAGTGGCGCAGGCGGATGACGGTGGGCAGAGGGATGTTGCCGTAGACTACTTTGCCATTGTGCTCGATTTGCTCGGCCTTGCCCTTGAGCAAAAGGACAACAGCTCTGCGCCAACTGGTGATGTTGAGCGGCTCGTAGGAGGCATTTAAAACCAAAACCTTGCCCATAGTGCTACGCACCGCTGACGAAATCCCCTACCGGATCTGAAAGGCGCCAGCTCTCTTGAAGTTACGCAAAATCTTAACACAGCTTTAGAGGCGAGGTAGCCCACTTCACTCCGGTAAAACCTCGGGTTCCCTTCCCTCTGCCGGCTCAGCACAACAGGATCCCGACGTGGTGGATCGAGATCCCGAGGCACTTTCTAGCCCTTGCTGTTAGAGCCGGCCCTAATCCCAGGCAGGGTGGGCTTCGGCTGCTGAGGCTGCTCCGGCTCGCGGCCGAAGTTGGTAATCAGAGTTAGAGATTGGGCTTTTTCAGCTCGATTTGCTCCCCGTCGGCCTCCCCAGCCGTCACCTGTAAGGTGGCCTTGCCGAGGTTATCCCGGAGATCCTCTGCCAAAAGACCGGAATCCCCCCAGGGGCAATCGGGCCTTGCGCCGGATCTGTCCTTTGGGATCATCTCAACCGGTTTCATTTGGTGAAGCTAAGCATCCCGGCTCTGGAGCAGGTTTTGCAACACCGGATGCAGTTGCTCTTGGATTTTTTGCTGCTGCCGAGGGATCTGACCCAGCACGGGGAGCCAGAAAACCACGCTTGGTTGGCAGAGCGGCTGGCCCGTTTACCTTTTCCGGCTTTTGTGGTGCCCGGCAACCACGACGTGCCCCAGCCCGAGGCATTGGCAGAGTTTCCCCGCTACTACCGAGCTTTTGGCTATGAGGACGGGCTTTCCACTTTCTTTCCACTTTCTAGGAATCCCCCCGAAGGGGGAAATCTACCCCCATTAAACCCACGCAGAGCAAGGAATGCAAGGCCCATTGTGGCTAGGAACGGGATCCCTCGATGTGGGAGTAGGGCTCCAGGTGGATGGTGACCCGCACCGGCCCGTAGCGCTGCTGCAGCAGTTGCTCCACCGCTTCGGTAAGGCGATGGGCCGACTCCACATCCAGCGGCTCCACCACCATGTGCATTTCGATAAAGATCATCTGCCCCGGGATGCCGCGGGAGGTGATGTCGTGGCAGTCGAGGATCCCGGGCAGGCTGAGAACCAGCTCCCGCAAGGTTTTGGGGGGGATAGCCACCCGGTCGGTTAAGAAGGGAACGTTTTCCCGCAGCACTTCCCAGCCGCTCCAGAACACCAGCAGCCCCACCGGCACCGCCAGCACCTGGTCCAGCCAAGGGATCCCCCAGAAATGGATCCCGGCCAGACCCAGCAATACCGTCAGGGTTACCCAGACATCGCTGAGGGTATGGCGGGCATCGGCCAAGAGCAGCGAGCTGGCCAGCGCCCTGCCCCAGAAACGTTCATAGACGGCCACGAAGAGGTTGATCCCCAGCACGCCCAGCATCAGCGTCAAGGTCAACCCCTCGATCCGGAGCTGCGGCGGCTGGGGTGCAAAAAACCGCCCCACCGCTGCGCTGAGGATCTCGAAGCTGGCCATGGCCAAAAGGGCAGCGATCCCCAGCGCTCCAATGGCCTCAAACTTGCTGCGGCCATAGGGATGGTCTTCGTCCGGCTCTGGCGAGGAAAAGCGGGCTGCCAGCAGGGCAAGAATGTTGCTGGCGCTGTCGGTAACACTGTGCAGGGCATCGGCCACCAAGCTGAGGGATCCCGTCGCCAATCCCAGGATCAACTTGACCGAAAACACCAAAAGATTGAGCCCTAGGGTGACATAGAGCACCCTCTGCACCTGGCGCTGACGGCGGCTGGCTATGGCAGCAGAATCGGGGAAGCTCACCGCTGGGGAGCCTCAGACCAAGCCGGTTCAGCTTTATTTTGCCACCGACTCCCCCTAGGGGCCGACCTTCTTCGAGGGGATAGGGAATGCGGGCCGGCGGGGTATTTTAGAACCAAGCACTGACGCGAGGGGGAGGCGGCCATGGACATGGCGGTCGTGGGAGCTGGCTATGTGGGGTTGGTAACCGGCGCCTGTCTGGCCCACCTGGGCCACAGCGTTATTTGTATAGACAACAACCCTGTCAAAATCGAAAACCTGCAGCGAGGTCGTCTGCCCATCTACGAGCCCGGCCTGGAAGAGCTGGTGCGGGAAGGCGCCGAGGCTGGCCGGCTGCACTTTACCACCGACCTGGGCCTGGGGGTGAAGGCCAGCGAAGTGATCTTCATTGCCGTGGGCACCCCGGCTTTGCCCAGCGGCGAGCCAGACCTGCGCTACGTAGAGGCCGTGGCGCGAGGGATCGGCCAGCACCTGGACAACCGCTACCGCGTCATCGTCAACAAGTCCACCGTGCCCATCGGCTCCGGCGACTGGGTGCGCATGCTCATCCTCGACGGCGCCGCCGAGGCTGTCCAGCAGCGCCTAAGCAGCCAACAGATGGCCCTGGCTGGGGGGGATCCCACCCCCTCCTCCCTGGCCACCCTGGACAAGTCTCCCTGGGTGCCGCCCTTCGACGTGGTGAGCAACCCCGAGTTTTTGCGGGAGGGCAGCGCCATCCACGATACCTTTTACCCCGACCGCATCGTGATTGGCTCCAACAGCCCCCGGGCCATCGAGATCCTGCGGCAACTTTACGAGCCCATCCTCAGCCGCCAGCAAGGCTTGGGCGGGGATCCCGTGCCCTTGCTGGTCACCGACCTGGCCTCGGCCGAGATGATCAAATATGCGGCCAACGCCTTCCTGGCCACCAAGATCAGCTTCATCAACGAGATCGCCAACATCTGCGAGCGCACTGGCGCCGACATCACCCAGGTGGCCGAAGGGATCGGCCTCGATAAGCGCATTGGCCGCGCCTTCCTCAACGCTGGTCTAGGCTGGGGAGGGAGCTGCTTTCCCAAGGATCTGGCCGCTTTGATCCAGACGGCAGCCGACTACGGCTATGAGGCCAAGCTGTTGCGGGCCACCGTCGAGGTCAACCGCGAGCAGCGGCAGCGCCTGCTGGAAAAGCTGCAGCAGGCCCTCAAGGTGCTCAAGGGCAAGACCATCGGCCTTCTGGGCCTCACCTTCAAGCCCCACACCGACGACCTGCGGGATGCGCCGTCCCTGACCCTCATCGAGCAGCTCCACCGGCTGGGGGCCAAGGTAAAAGCCTATGATCCCATTGTGTCGGCTTCGGGGATGCGGGAGGGCCTGGCCCACGTGGTGGTGGAAACGGACGTGTTCCGCCTGGCCCAGGATTGCGACGCCCTGGTGCTGGTGACCGAGTGGCCGGAGTTTTTGTCGCTGGATTACCGGCGCCTTGCCGAGCTGATGCGGCGGCCCCTCATCCTCGACGGCCGCAACTGCCTTGACCGGCAGGCCGTTCAGCAGGCGGGCATTACCCTGATTGGAGTGGGCTGGTGAAGATCCTGGTTACGGGTGGTTTGGGGTTTATCGGCTCCCATCTGGTCAGCCGTCTGCTGCAGGAGGGCCACACGGTGATCTGCCTCGACAACGGCTACACGGGGCGGGAGGAGAACCTGCAGGCCCACCGCAACAACCCTGCCTTGACCTTGCTGTGGCACGACGTGGCCGAGCCGTTGCCGCCGGAGCTGGAAAAAGCTGGCATCGAGCAAATCTACCACCTGGCCTGCCCTGCCTCTCCCCCCCACTACCAAGCGGATCCCATCCGCACCATCCGCACCGGCGTCTGGGGCACCTACCACCTGCTGGAGCTGGCCCAGAAAACGGGGGCCAGGTTCCTGCTGGCCTCCACTTCGGAAGTGTACGGGGATCCCCAGGTGCATCCCCAGCCGGAGGACTACTGGGGCCATGTCAACCCCATCGGCCCGCGGGCCTGCTACGACGAGTCCAAGCGCCTGGCCGAAACCCTAACCTTTGACTGGCAGCGGCAATACCAGACGGAGATCCGCGTGGCCCGCATCTTCAACACCTATGGGCCCGCCATGCGGGAAGACGATGGCCGTGTGGTCAGCAACTTCATCGTCCAGGCGCTGCGCGGCGATCCCCTCACCGTCTATGGCGATGGATCCCAGACCCGTAGCTTCTGCTACATCTCCGACCTCATCGAGGGCCTGGTGCGCCTGATGAACAGCCCTTATCCCGGCCCCTTTAACCTGGGCAACCCGCAAGAGTTCACCATCCTGGAGCTGGCCCAGCAGGTTTTGGCCCTCACCGGCAGCTCTTCTCCCATCGTCCACCGGCCTCTGCCCACAGATGATCCCAAGCAGCGCCGGCCCGATATCGGCAAGGCCCGCGCCCTGCTGGGCTGGGATCCCCAGATTCCTCTGCAGCTTGGCCTGGAGCTGACTATCCCCTACTTTCGCCGCCGGCTGGGCCTGGAGTAGAGGATCCCTCTTGTCCTGGCGGGGCAGGCAGGAGGGTGGGCAGAGCTCGACAAAACCGTCATAATACGGAGAGAGGCCGTCTTAAGCCTTCCATAACCTCTGCCTAGGTGGGATCCCTGTAACTTTGGATACTTACCCTTTGTCTCTCGAAGAGCCGACCACCTGCATCTCCCTGGAGTGCTATGGGCTGGGAGTGGAGAGAGAGCCTGTGGGCGCCTTTTTGACCGTGCTCTGGGGGGCCAATATGGGCATGACCTTTCCCTTGGGGGAAACAGCGGTAGTGGGGCGCAGCTCCCAGGCTGACATTCAGCTCTGGGATCACGCCGTTTCTCGGCAGCACTGTCGGCTGGAGAGAGAAGGGGGAACCTACATCCTCACCGACCTAGGCAGCCTCAACGGTACCTATGTCAACTGGCAGAGGGTAACTCGCCTTCCCTTGGCCGATAGGGATCGCATCCAGCTGGGGAATAGCCTCCTGCAGTTTGCCTACTATGACCGGCTGGAGGAGGCTTTCTTTTTCCAGGTCGCTGCCGCCGCTCTCTACGACCCGCTCACGGGGCTGCACAACCGTCGGTTTTTCCTAGAGCACCTGCAGAGGGAGATGGCCTTTGCCCGCCGCCATAGCTTTCCCCTCCACTTGCTTTACCTGGACTTGGACAACTTCAAGCTCATCAACGACCGCTGGGGGCATTTGGCCGGGGATCAAGCCCTGATCCAGGTGGCCCGCCAACTGCAGGATCAGGTTCGCCAAGAGGATCTGCTGGCCCGCATGGGGGGCGACGAATTTGCTCTCCTGGTGCGCGGGATCCCAGACTCTCAGATCCTGCAGTTGGCCGGGCGCCTGCAGCAGGCCGTCCAATCCCTTCCCCTACAGGGGGGAATTCCCCTCACCTGTAGCATCGGTGTCGCCTCTTTGCTCCGGCTTCCAGCAGAGACTTCTGCACAAAGCTTCCTAGCGGCAGCCGACCAAGCCCTCTACCAGGCCAAAAGGCAGGGGGGCAGCCGGGAAGTGTTGCTGTAGGTCTTAGGATCCTTCTACCAAGCTGGCGTAGGCCTCGGCGCTCATCGTGTCGTCGAGATCTTCCGGGTTGGTCATGCGCACCTTGATCAGCCAGCCATCGCCATAGGGATCGTCGGCAATGCTCTCTGGGCTGTCCACCACCGCTTTGTTCACTGCCACCACTTCCCCCGAAACAGGGGCATAGAGATCCTCGACCGCCTTAACGGATTCCACCGAGCCAAAGCTTTCGCCCTTTTCAATCTCTGTTCCTTCCTCGGGCAGGCCGACAAAGACAATATCCCCGAGCTGATCGACGGCATAAGCCGTGATCCCAATCACCGCAATGTCATCCTCAACGCGGATGTACTCGTGGGTGTCCACATAGCGCAGATGGGGCGGATACTCCAGGGCCATGCCGTTTCCCCTGCTAGAATTCAGTGGATTATTCTAGGGTGAACCCCTGGGGCTGGTAAAGCTCTCCCAACTTGACACCTAGAGGAACTCCATCAGCAGCCGATTCACGGTTTGCGGCGCCTCCTGCTGCGCCCAGTGGCCGCACTCGGGGATGTATTCTTTGCGAATGCCGTTGGGGAAAAAGGGATCCATTCCCTCGGTCAGCTCGCGGCTGAGGGCAAAGTCTTCCTCTCCCCAAATGAGCAGGGTGGGGGCGAGGATCTGCCGCAGGGGCTGTAAAAACAGGTTCTGCAGAGTGGGCAGGCTAAACAGGTGGCGGTAGTAGTTAAGGGCAGAGGTGAGCACCTTGGGTTTGGCGAGAGCCTCTTGGTAGATCTTCAGGTCGTGTCGGGTGAAGGCACTCTTGCGCACCGAGGTCTCTCGGAAGATGCGCTGCACCCAATCGCCCAAGTTCCACTGGAGCACCCACTCCGGCAGCCAGGGCAACTGGAAGAAAAACAAGTACCAACTGCGGCGCATCTGGTCCAAATTGGTCAGGAACTCCCGGCGAAAGCAAGCTGGGTGAGGAGAGTTGAGCACGGCCAGCTTGCGGATCTCGTCGGGGAAAAATTGCGCCCAGTGCCAGGCAATGGCTCCTCCCCAGTCGTGGGCCACCACTACCGCCCTCTTGGCCCCAAAGTGATCCAGGAGGCCGCGGACATCCGCCGTGAGGGTATCTAGGTCGTAGCCGTGATCCGGCTTGTCGGAATCGTTGTAGCCGCGTAGATCGGGGGCCACCACGCAAAACCGCTGCGCCAACACCGGGATCTGGTGCCGCCAGGAGTACCAAAACTCCGGGAAACCATGCAGCAAGATGGCCAGCTCCCCTTCCCCCTGGGTGACGTAGTGCAGTTGAATACCATTGGTGAGGGCATAGCCGTGCCGCCAGCTCCCCATCTTGGCGGCTACCTCAGCAGGAAGGCGTCGGATCCCTGCTTCTGTCATCTCGTCTGCTCTTTGGCCGAACCCATGATTTGGTATCCAACCATACTAACCTTTGTCGCTCTCTTGCTAACGGGGAGTTTAAGGCATCCTGGGAGAGAAGCTGCGGCTGCAAAGGTCAGATGAAAACTAACACAACATCCCCCCAGAAGATCGCCATTCTAGGGGCGGGAGCCTGGGGAAGTACGCTGGCTCTGCTGGCCCAGGCCCAGGGGCACCGAGTGCAGGTTTGGGACCGGCGCAAAGATCTGGATCTCAAAGAGGTGCTCCAGGGATCCCAAATCCTCATCTCGGCAGTCTCGATGGCAGGGGTGCGCCCCGTGGCCGAGGTTGTGCGCCAGGTGGGGATCCCACCGCAGGTTATTTTGGTCTCAGCCACTAAGGGACTGGATCCGCTCCAACTTTTGACTCCTGCCCAAATCTGGGGGGCTGCCTTCCCCAACCAGCCGTTGGTGGTGCTCTCCGGGCCTAACCTTTCCGCCGAGATCCGCCAGGGTTTGCCGGCAGCAGCAGTGGTAGCCAGCCGGGATCTCTGGGCAGCCGTGCAGGTGCAGCATGCCCTGGCTTCAGAGCGCTTTCGCCTCTACACCAGCAGCGATCCGCTGGGGGTGGAGCTGGGAGGCATCCTGAAAAATGTTATCGCCATCGCCGTGGGGGTGTGTGATGCGCTGCACCTGGGCACCAATGCTCGGGCTGCCCTGGTTACCCGCGGCTTGGCAGAGATGATCCGGGTGGGATCCCGCTTAGGGGCGCGGCCTGAGACCTTCAACGGCCTCTCAGGCCTGGGGGATCTGCTGGCCACCTGTCACAGTCCTCTGAGCCGCAACTACCAGGTGGGCTACGGGTTGGGCCAAGGTAGGCCTTTGTCCCAGGTTCTGGCTGAAATCGAGGGCACTGCCGAAGGAGTTTACACCGCTCCTGTCGTGGTCAAGATCGCCGCCCAACACAACATCCGGGTGCCTATCACCCAGGAGGTGCATCGGTTGTTGCAAGGACAGACCACCCCCACTGCTGCCCTGGCCAGGCTGATGGAGCGACAACTCACCTCGGAATAAGACCCTCACCCCCCTGCCCCTCTCCCTCTGGGAGAGGGGAGTTAGGGATAAACGTTGCATTGCTATTTGAAATGACCATAGCCGCAAATCCGCGGATGAGGAAAGGGGTTCTGCACCGTATCAGGATTTTTGCAGAGGGTTAGGGTACCAGAATGAGCCATTTGGCGGAGCTTTTTTCCCCAGAGTTTTTCTATGCTGTCTCTGTAGCTTCCCTGTTCGTTCCCGCATCAACTCGGCTCTCGGTTGTTCCAGGAAGCCGACGGCCAGCCCAAGGGATTGGGGGTTTCTTGTTTGCTTTTTTACGAAGCCACATGTCCAAACGCATCTTGGTGATTGAAGACGAACCCGCCATCCGCACCTATTTGCAGAAAGTGTTGCAACGAGCTGGGTACGACACTGTCGCGGCCAGCGATGGGGAGGAAGGATCACAGATGGTGCACGCTCTCCTGCCGGATTTGGTGTTGTGCGATGTGGTCATGCCCAAGCTGAACGGCTATGGAGTGTTAGATGCTGTGAGATGGGATCGGTCCACTGCCCACATCCCCTTTGTCTTTCTCTCCTCGAAAACCAGCCGAGAAGACATGGAAGAAGGGCTGCGGCTTGGCTCTAATGCCTACTTAACCAAGCCCATCGACCAAAATCACCTGTTGAGAGCAATCGCCGCCCAACTGCTCTGAACTCTTAGCTATAGCCATTTACTATTGGGATAAAACTTCCAGGGAACCGAGAAAAGTTTTCCGGATCCCTGCCGGCTGTAGCTAAGGGGTCAGCGCCTGGTGTCGCTGTCGCTGTTGCCGTTCCAGGGCCTCGAACAAAGCCTGAAAATTGGCCTCGCCAAAGCCCGTGGCCCCGCCTAGCCGTTGAATGACTTCAAAGAAAAAGGTGGGCCGACCAAAGAGGGGCTGGGTAAAGGTCTGCAGCAGAAGGGGGCGATCCTGGCCATCAGAAGCGGGCAGGGTAGCATCCAGAAGGATCTGCTGCTCCACCAGGTCTTGCCAGGAGATGGCCTGCCCAAGGGCAGAACGGAGCGCCAACCCCAGCTCCCTTTCCAGGCTGGTGTAGTACTGCGGCGCCACTTGCAAAAAGTCCACTCCCCCCTGCCGCAACCGGCGCAGGCTGGCAACAATGTCTGAGCTGTGCAGCGCCGCGTGCTGAATGCCCGGGCCGCCATGGGCATGCAAAAACTCCTGAATCTGGGAAGCGGCACAGGTGGGCTCGTTGATGGCCCATTGGATCCCCGCTTCCGGATCCCCCACCACCACGCTTTCCAGGCCGGAGGTGGCGGTGCCGATGCTGTAGCGGTACAGCCGCCGCCAGCCCAGCACCCGCCCATACCAGTCGGCTGCCGCCTGCAGGGATCCCTGCTCCACGTTCAACACCACGTGATCCCAGTGGGAAAACAGGCCCGCTTCGGCAGGGGCGGCATCCAAGGGGCCAGGGATCAGAGAATGCCGGATCCCGTAGGGGGTGTGGAGGCAGAGCGCCGCTGCTGCCGGGATCCACGCCAGTTGGGCGCCTCGGCCCCGCAACAGCTCCGCCAAGGCCGGTAGCTCCTGCTCTCCCACCGCCAAGGCCACATCCACCACCCCCGGCCCATGCCGCTGCAAATGGCGGTCCACCTCGTCCCCCGCCCGTGCCGGCTGAGACAGGCGCAAGCGCAGGGATCCCTGCTCCAGCTCCAGGGTGTTGCCGGCGTCGCTTGCCACCCGGAAGCCCCAAACCCGACAAAAGTGTTCCCGCCAACGGGGCAGATCCCAAAGGTAGAAGTGCAGGTGGTGGATCCCTTGGACAATTCGAATGGACGGGTTCATAGAAAACTTCATAGAAAACGCACTGCTAACGCGAACACCAGGTCTTCTGGTGGGGCAACCGGGGCTGCCCTACCTCAGCATAGGTCGGCCCTTCGGCGAGGGAAAAGGTCAAAACTCTTTCCAGCAAACTCTTAAGACAACATTAAAAAACACGGTTAAAAATGCGCCCACAAAAACATCTTCCCAGGGCAAGAGACTAAAATTGAAGTGGGCGAGGTGTAGGGCCAACATCTAAAAAAAGAAACAGCAGAGTTGCTAAAAGCTCTCCCTCAAGTGAGTGGCTAGACCTTCCCTTTTGCAAAGATTGTTGTAGCTTTTGGCAGCTGCTGAGGCGTCGCCTCGCCCTGTCGCCAGCCTATTGGCGGAGTTGTTAGGCGTAATAGCCGGGAGGATTGTTATGATAGCAAGCGCGCAGCGTTCTGTAGCTTTATCTACAGAATCGAAGGCCCAAAAAACCACAGAACGCAAAGTATCCGATCAAACGATTGGGAGAGATTTTCTGCCGGGACGGTGGCAACGCTGCATTGATGTCCGAGATTTTATTCAGCGCAATTACACTCCCCACACCGGCGACGAAAGCTTCTTGGCGCCGGCCAGCGAACGCACGCAGCGGCTGTGGGCCAAGGTTAAGGATTTGATGGCGCTGGAGCGGGAGCGGGGGGTTTTGGATGCCGACACGGACCTTCCTTCCAGCATCACCAGCCACCCGCCGGGCTATATCGACCGGGAGCTGGAGCAAATTGTAGGCCTACAGACCGACAAGCCCCTGAAGCGGGCCATTATGCCGTTCGGCGGCATCCGCATGGTGGAGACGGCCCTCAAGGCCTACGGCTACGAGCTGGATCCAAAGGTTAAGGAAATCTTTACCAAGTACCGCAAGACCCACAACGACGGGGTTTTCGACGCCTACACGGAGGAGATGCGCCGCTGCCGCCGCTCTGGCATCATCACGGGCTTGCCGGACGCCTATGGGCGGGGCCGCATCATCGGCGACTACCGGCGAGTGGCCCTCTATGGGGTGGATCGGCTGATTGAGGACAAGGAGGCGCAAAAAGCCAGCCTCGACCTGGACACGATGGATGAAGAAACCATCCGCCTGCGGGAGGAGCTCTCGGAGCAGATCAAAGCCCTACACGAGCTCAAGGAAATGGGGGCCAGCTACGGCTTTGACCTGGGCCGTCCGGCCAGCAACGCCCGCGAGGCCATCCAGTGGCTGTACCTGGCCTACCTGGCAGCCGTCAAAGAGCAAAATGGCGCTGCCATGTCCCTGGGGCGGGTCTCCACGTTCCTAGACATCTACATCGAGCGGGATCTGCAGGCCGGGATCCTCACCGAGGAAGAGGCCCAGGAGCTCATCGACCACTTTGTCATGAAGCTGCGCATGGTCAGGTTTTTGCGCACGCCCGAGTACAACGAGCTATTCAGCGGGGATCCCACCTGGGTTAGCGAGTGCATCGGCGGCATGGGCCTGGATGGGCGGCCTTTGGTTACCAAAACCAGCTTCCGCATGCTGCATACCCTCTACAACCTTGGCCCAGCGCCCGAGCCCAACTTGACCGTGCTCTGGTCGGAGCGGCTGCCGGAAGCCTTCAAGCGCTACTGCGCCAAGGTCTCCATTGAAACCAGCTCCATCCAGTACGAAAACGACGACTTGATGCGCCCCTACTGGGGAGATGACTACGGCATTGCCTGCTGCGTGTCGGCCATGCGCATCGGCAAGCAGATGCAGTTTTTTGGAGCGCGGGTGAACTTGGCCAAGTGCCTGCTCTATGCCATCAACGGCGGTCGGGATGAGATCTCCGGCGAGCAGGTGGCTCCTGCTTTCGCCCCCATCACCGCCGATGTCCTGGACTACGACGAGGTGTGGCCGCGCATGGCGCAGATGATGGCCTGGCTGGCCAAAACCTACGTCAACACCATGAACATCATCCACTACATGCACGACAAGTACTGCTACGAGCGCCTGGAGATGGCCCTGCACGACCGGGACGTGATGCGCACCATGGCCTTTGGGTTGGCCGGCCTGTCGGTAACAGCCGACTCCCTATCCGCCATCAAATACGCGCGGGTACGGGCCATCCGGGATGAGCGGGGCCTAGTGGTGGATTACGCGGTGGAGGGCGACTTCCCCAAATACGGCAACAACGACGACCGGGTTGACCAGATTGCGGTGCAACTGGTGCAGACCTTCATGGCGGAGCTGCGCAAGCACAAAACCTACCGCAATGCCATCCCCACCCAGTCCATCCTCACCATCACCTCCAACGTGGTCTACGGCAAGAAAACCGGCAACACCCCCGACGGGCGGCGAGCGGGCGAGCCCTTTGCCCCAGGGGCCAACCCCATGCACGGCCGGGACACCAAGGGGGCGGTGGCGTCGCTGGCTTCGGTGGCCAAGCTGCCCTACGACGACGCTCTGGATGGCATCTCCAACACCTTCTCGATTGTGCCGGCGGCCCTAGGTCGCACCGCCGAGGAGCGGGTTGCCAACCTGGTGGGGCTGCTGGACGGCTACATGCGGGATGGCGGCTTTCACCTCAACGTCAACGTCCTTAACCGCGAGACCCTGCTGCAGGCCATGGAGCACCCCGAGCTCTATCCCCAGCTCACCATCCGAGTGTCTGGCTACGCGGTGAACTTTATCAAGCTCACCCGCGAGCAACAACTGGATGTGATTAACCGCACCTTCCACCAACACTTCTAACGGAAAACGGCGGAGTGGGGGATCCCGGAAGGCTGCCCGTAGCAGGGTCGAGGGAAGGGATCCCCCAGCAAGGAGGTTCGATGAGCTATAGCGCTTTGGACTTGGTTAGAGACTACGCGGCAGGACAGCGAGATTTCCAAGGGATCGAGCTGCTCCAGGCCGACCTACAAGGGATCCACCTAGCCGGTGCCGACCTGCGCTCTGCCGACTTCAGCGGGGCCAACCTGGCAGGCGCCAACCTGCGGGGGTGTGACCTCAGCTTTGCCGATTTCACCGGCGCCAACCTATCGGGAGCGGATCTGCGGGGATGCCTGCTTTTCGGCACCGATTTCCGCGGTGCCCTCTTGGAGGGGGCTTTGCTGGATCACGCCGATTACGATGCCTATACCCATTTCCCAGCGGGCTTTGATCCGAAGGCGCATCGCCTACACAACATCTCGTCAGGTGTCTCCCAGTAGGCCCTTTGGGGTCTTTCCATCGGTTTTCAACTTAAGAAAACCCAGCCCAGGTAAACCCAAAGTCAAAGCCAGGGGGTGGGCAACGTAGCCAGCAATTTGGAAGAAAACCTCAAGATTAATTGATATTTTGCAAAAGCCATTGAGAATAGAAGTTATGGGTACCTCCCTCAACCCCTCGAGGCCGGTGACCGGCCGCATTCACTCGGTTGAAACCTGTGGCACGGTAGATGGGCCAGGGATCCGCTTTGTCATCTTCCTGCAGGGCTGTCCTCTGCGCTGTCTGTACTGCCACAATCCGGACTGTCGGGATCCCAATGCTGGCCAGGTGGTGACAGTGGACTCCCTCATGGCGGAGATCCAGCGCTGCCGCAATTACTACCTCAAAGGCGGGGGAGTAACGGCCAGCGGGGGAGAACCGTTAATGCAGCCCACCTTTGTGGCTGAGATTTTCCGCCGCTGCCATGAGTTGGGCTTGCACACGGCTTTGGATACCTCTGGCTATGTTCAACTGGAAGCGGCAAAACCTGTGTTGGATCATACAGATTTGGTGTTGCTCGATATCAAGTCTTATCTGCCGGAGCTGTATCGAAAGGTTACCGGCGTTTCGCTAGAACCCACTCTTAATCTGGCCCGCTATTTAGACCAGATCCACAAGCCTACCTGGATTCGTTTTGTGCTGGTTCCCGGCTTGACGGATCCCAAGGAAAACATTAAGGGATTGGCTGAGTTTGTAGCCACCCTATCCAACGTGGAGCGGGTGGAAGTTTTGCCCTTTCACAAGATAGGGGAATACAAATGGCAGCAGTTGGGTTTGCCCTATACCCTCAGCGATGTTCAGCCGCCTACTCCTGAACAGATCAACCACGCTTTGCAGATCTTTCGTGAGCGGGGATTGGTGGCAGTTTAGTTTATCGCCGTGGCGACAGCAACAAAACCGGAGCCAATCGTGACTTGCATTAGCCTGATCCCAAAGTTATCTCTAAAATTCTTAGGCTGCCTCCAAAGTAGCGCTAGGTTTAACTTAGTTGAACTTAGCAGGCTAAGAGCTTGCCAACTCTGGCAGTCGCAAAATAGAGGGAGAGCGATCCCCAGGGGGGTGCGCGTAATCTACCAAAATGGCATTCAATTTCAAGCCGAAAGCTGCGACCATCACACCCTCAGCGATCAGCCTTTGGTCAACCAAGGCCAAGACATAAGGCATCAAAGGGTTCTGGAAAAAGCTGTTGATGCTTGCATTATCCACAACACCCTTACCCATCCCCCAAAAATGACCGCCGAGATCCAGATCCTTACGTCTGTTGGCGCTTAGCCGGCCAGTGAGCCCGCTTGAGTCTTCCAGCAATTTCTAACTATTGCCTTAACTCTCAACAGTATGGATGTGATTTTGGAGGGATCCATCTATGCCTGTCACCAATCTCGAGGAACTGGAAGCTTTGATCCAACAGGTGAAAGCTGCCCAGGCTGAGTATGCCACCTTCACCCAGGAACAGGTGGATCGAATCTTTCACAAAGCTGCCCTGGCTGCCAACAACGAACGGATCCCGCTTGCCAAGCTGGCCGTAGAAGAGACCGGCATGGGGATTGTGGAAGACAAGGTGATCAAAAATCACTTTGCCTCTGAATACATTTACAACAAATACAAACACGAGAAAACCTGTGGCGTCATCGAGCGGGACGAGAGTTTTGGCTACGAGCGCATTGCCGAGCCGGTGGGGCTTTTGGCGGGCATTGTGCCAGTCACCAACCCCACTTCGACAACCATTTTCAAAGCTCTCATCACCCTGAAAACCCGCAACGCCATCATCTTTTCCCCTCACCCCCGCGCCAAACGATGCACCATTGCCGCGGCCAAGGTGGTCAAGGAGGCGGCTGAGGCAGCCGGTGCGCCTGTGGGGTTGATCGGCTGGATCGACGAGCCCACCATCGAGCTGTCTCAGGCTTTGATGCAACATCCGGAGGTGAAGTTGATCCTGGCCACCGGCGGCCCCGCCCTAGTCAAGGCGGCCTATTCCTCCGGCCACCCCTCCCTGGGTGTGGGGGCGGGCAACACGCCGGCGGTGATCGACGCCAGCGCCGACATTCCCACAGCCGTCAGCTCGATCTTGCTCAGCAAAACTTTTGACAACGGCATGATCTGCGCCTCGGAACAGGCGGTGATCGTGGTGGAGGCCGTTTATGAGCAGGTGAAGGCGGAGTTTTGCCATCGAGGGGCCTACTTTTTGGATCCGGAACAGACGCAAGCGGTGCGCTGCCTCCTCCTCAAAGACGGCCGCCTCAATCCGGCTATTGTCGGCCAATCGGTGCAGACCATTGCCGCTCTGGCCGGGATCCAAGTACCCGAAGGCACGAAGCTCCTGATTGGAGAAGTGGACAAGGTGGGGCCTGAGGAGCCGTTCTCCTACGAAAAATTGGCCCCTGTTTTGGCCCTCTACCGCGCCAAGGATTTCCACAGCGCTGTCGATATTGCCGTCCAAGTGGTCAATTTCGGTGGGCGGGGTCACACCTCTGTTTTGTATACCGATCCAGCCAATCGGGACGATATTGCCTACTTTGAGAATGCCCTACAAACAGGGCGGGTGCTGATCAACACCCCCTCTTCGCTGGGGGCGATTGGGGATCTCTACAACTTCAGGCTGGATCCCTCGTTAACGTTGGGCTGTGGCACGTGGGGGGGCAACTCCGTCTCGGACAATGTGGGGCCGCGCCACCTGCTCAACATTAAAACGGTGGCCTACCGGCAGGAAAATATGCTCTGGTTTCGGGTGCCGCCCAAGATCTACTTCAAGCCGGGATGTCTACCGGTGGCGCTGCGGGAGTTGGCCGGCAAAAAACGGGCTTTTTTGGTTACCGATAGGCCCCTCTTCGAGCTGGGCGTGCTGCAGGCGGTTACCCGGGTTTTGGACGAACTGCAGATCAAGTGGGATGTCTACCACGACGTGGAGCCGGATCCCACCCTCAGCGCCGTCAACCGCGGCCTGGAGCAGCTGCGCCAGTTTCAGCCGGATGTCATCATCGCCGTGGGCGGCGGATCCCCCATGGACGCGGCCAAGGTGATGTGGCTGATGTACGAGCAGCCCCAGCTGGAGTTTGAAGGCCTGGCAACGCGCTTTATGGACATCCGCAAGCGGGTCTACGAGCTGCCGCCGCTGGGGCAAAAGGCCCAACTGGTCTGCATCCCCACCACTTCCGGGACGGGATCCGAGGTGACGCCCTTTGCCGTAGTGACCGATGACCGGGTGGGGATCAAGTACCCCCTGGCGGACTACGCCCTCACCCCCAGCATGGTCATCGTGGATCCGGATCTCACTTTGAAGATGCCCAAGAAGCTAACCGCCTACGGCGGCCTCGATGCCCTTACCCATGCCCTGGAAGCCTATGTCTCGGTGATGGCCAGCGAGTTTACCGATGGGCTGGCGCTGCAGGCGATTAAGCTGCTGATGACCTACCTGCCGCGGGCCTACGAGAAGGGCGCCGAGGATCCAGAAGCCAGAGAAAAAGTCCACTACGCCGCCACCATTGCCGGCATGGCCTTTGCCAACGCCTTTTTGGGGGTGTGCCACTCCTTGGCCCACAAGCTGGGATCCACCTTCCACCTGCCCCACGGCCTGGCCAATGCCCTGATGATTACCCACGTCATCCGCTACAACGCCACCGACGCCCCCTTTAAGCAGGCCATCTTCCCCCAATACCGCTACCCCAACGCCAAGCACCGCTATGCCGAGATTGCCGATTACCTGCAGTTGGGCGGAGCCAATGATGATGAAAAGGTCATGCGCCTCATTGAGGCTATCGAGGAGCTCAAGCGGAAGCTGGGGATCCCGGCCAGCATTCGCGAGGCCCTCAGCGAGAGCGAGCAGGCGTTCTACGACCGTCTGGAAGCGATGGCGGAGCAGGCTTTTGACGACCAATGCACCGGCGCCAACCCCCGCTACCCCCTCATCCAGGACATGAAGGAGCTGTACATCTTGGCCTATCGGGGCTGCCGGGTAGAGGCTGCTCTCTACCACCAGCCGGAGCCGGCTCTGGCCTAAGAGCCGCCTTTCTGCTCCCAGCCAAAACGTGACCCCCACCCTGGCAACGGCTATGGCTACGCTGCACCGCCCCGATCCCAGCCTCGACATCTGGAAGGCCAGATCCCACCCCTTAGCTCCCATTTTTCTGCCCCGCTCGGTGGCAGTGGTGGGGGCAACAGAGCGCGAGGGCAGTGTTGGGCGCACGGTGCTGTGGAACCTCATTAGCCATCCCTTTGGCGGCACTGTCTACCCGGTCAACCCCAAGCGGCACCAGGTGTTGGGCATCCGGGCCTACGAGCGGCTTTCCGCCTTGCCCGAGCCGGTGGATCTGGCCATCATCGCCATCCCGGCAGCGGGGGTGCCGGCGGTTATCCAAGAATGCGTCGAGGCCGGAGTCAAGGGGGCCATTGTCCTCTCGGCAGGCTTTAAGGAAATCGGCCCGGAGGGGTTGGCCCTGGAAAAGACCATCCAACAGGCCGCCCGCGGCAAGTTGCGCCTAATTGGCCCCAACTGCCTGGGGATCCAAAACCCCCACACTGGCTTGAATGCCACCTTTGCCGCCCAGATGGCCCGACCCGGCAACGTGGGGTTTATCAGCCAAAGCGGGGCCCTCTGCACTTCAATCCTGGACTGGAGCCTGCGGGAAAATGTGGGCTTTAGCGCCTTCATCTCCCTGGGATCAATGCTGGATGTGGGCTGGGGGGATCTCATCGACTACCTGGGCCAGGATCCCCATACCCACAGCATCGTCCTCTACATGGAATCCGTCGGGGATGCGCGGTCGTTTTTGTCGGCGGCCCGCGAGGTGGCGCTGAGCAAGCCCATCATCGTCATCAAGGCGGGGCGCACCCAGGCGGCGGCCCAGGCGGCGGCCTCCCACACGGGATCCCTCACCGGCAGCGACGCGGTTTTGGATGCGGCCTTTCGCCGTTGTGGTGTGCTGCGGGTGGATCGCATTGAAGATCTCTTCGACATGGCGGAGGTGCTGGCCAAACAGCCTCGTCCCCAAGGGCCCCACCTCACCATCCTCACCAATGCCGGCGGGCCGGGGGTGCTGGCCACCGACGCCCTCATCCGCGCCGGCGGATCCCTGGCCCAGCTTTCTCCCCAAACCCTGGAGCAGCTCAACCAGATCCTGCCGCCCCACTGGAGCCACGGCAACCCCATCGATATCCTGGGCGATGCCGGCCCGGAGCGCTTTGCCCAGGCGCTGGAAGTGGTGCTGCGGGATCCCGCTAGCCAGGGCTGTTTGGTGATCCTCACCCCCCAAGCCATGACGGATCCCACGGCCACGGCTGAGAAAGTGGTGGAGACCTGGCGGCGCAGCGGATCCCGCCAACCCATCCTGGCCAGTTGGATGGGGGGAGCCCTGGTGGATGCCGGCGAGCAGATCCTCAACCAGGCCGGGATCCCCACCTACCGCTACCCAGACCAGGCGGCACGGGTGTTTAGCTACTTGTGGCGCTTTAGCGACAACCTCAAGGCCCTCTACGAAACTCCCACTTTGCCCCCTGCAAGAGCGGTCGAGCGGGATAGGGTGCACCAAATCCTCAGCCAAGCCCGGCAGCAAGGTCGCACGCTCTTAACCGAGGTCGAGTCCAAGGAGATCCTAGCCGCCTACGGGATCCCGGTGGTGCCGACGCGGGTGGCAGCAAGTTCGGAAGCGGCGGTGGAAGCTGCTGAGGCCATAGGCTACCCGGTGGTGCTGAAGCTTTACTCCCACACCCTCACCCACAAAAGCGACGTAGGCGGCGTGCAGCTCAACCTGCCCGATGCCGAAGCCATGCGGCGGGCCTACCAGCAGATCCAGACTAATGTTGCCGAAAAAGCCGGATCCCAGCACTTTCAAGGGGTGACGGTGCAGCCCATGGTTCCCACCAACGGCTACGAGCTGATCCTGGGCAGCAGCGAGGATCCCCAATTTGGGCCGGTGTTGCTCTTTGGCAGCGGCGGCCAACTGGTGGAGGTGTTTCAAGATCGCTCCATCGGCCTTCCCCCCCTCAACACTACCTTGGCGCGGCGCTTGATGGAGAATACCCTCATCTACAAAGCCCTCAAGGGGGTGCGGGGACGCCCAGCCGTCGATCTGGAGGCCCTGGAACAGCTCTTGGTGCGCTTTAGCCAACTGGTGGCCGAGCAGCGGGAGATTAAAGAGATCGACATCAATCCGCTGCTGGCTTCCAGCGAGGGCCTGCTGGCTTTGGATGCCCGCGTCATTTTGCGAACCGAGCAGGATCCCCAGGTGCCCTTGGCCATCCGCCCCTACCCCAGCCAGTACATCTGGCCCTTCCGCGACGGCATCACCATCCGCCCCATCCGTCCCGAAGACGAGCCTTTGGTGATCGATTTTCACCGCCACGTCTCCGATTACAGCGTCTATCTGCGCTACTTCCACCCCATCCAATACAGCGCCCGCATCGCCCACGAGCGCCTTACCCGCATTTGCTTTAACGATTACGACCGCGAGATTGCCTTAGTAGCAGAAAAACAGGAGCCAGAGGCCAATCGCGTCAGCGGGACGAAGTCCTTAATCCTCGGCATCAGCCGCCTCTCCAGAAAACATGGCTTTCCCCAAGAAGCAGAGTTTGCCATGCTGGTGGCGGATCCCTACCAAAGACAGGGGATCGGCACGGAGCTCTTGACCCGCCTCATTCAGGTGGCCCGCTGCGAAGGGATCCAGCGCCTGGCCGGCGAGGTGCTCAGCGAAAACGAGGGCATGCGCCGCCTGTGTAGGCGCTTGGGGTTCCAGTTGCTCCCCTCCCCAGAGGATCCCGGCCTCCTCAGGGCCACGTTGGATCTTGCTGCCGATGCAGCGCTCCCCACGCCCTGCCTAGGGAGCCCTGGCTCTAAAAACGGTTTACCGACCGGCTTACCGTAGAATAGATCCCTGACGCCCAACCTTCCCGCGCCTTTGGGGAGAGGGGTTGGGGGTGAGAAGCTTTTGGGGATGGCTGTGAACAGATTACCCATCGCGGTGGCCTGGTCGGCGAGAGTGGGGCGGTGGCTGGGGCTGGGATCCCTGCTCCTGGGACTTCTGCTGGGGCTGGGTGGCTGCGGCGGCGGGGCGGGATCCCAGGGGGAAGTGAGGATTCTGCTAGCTTCTTTTGCAGTGACCCGCGATGCCTACCGGCAGATCATCCCTGCCTTTGAGGCCCACTGGCTGGCCCAGACTGGACAACGGGTGCGTGTAGAAAGCAGCTACGCTGGCTCGGCAACGCAAGCGCGGGCGGTCATCGAGGGGCTGGATGCCGATGTGGTGGCCTTGGCCCTGGCTTTGGATGTGGAGCGCATCGTGGCTGCCGGTCTCATTCAGCCGGGGTGGGAAGCCCGTACCCCCAACCAAGGGATCGTTACCCGTTCGGTGGCAGTAATTGTAACGCGGGAGGGCAACCCCCAGGGGATCCGCTCTTGGCAAGATCTGGCTCGGTCCGGCTTGCAGGTGGTTACCGCCAACCCCAAGACCTCAGGGGGCGCCCGCTGGAACTTTTTAGCCCTCTGGAGCGCTGTCCCTGAACCCCAGGCTCTGGCCTTCACCACCCAGGTCTACAAGAATGTCCGCATTTTGCCGCGGGACTCACGAGAGGCCACCGATGTTTTTTTCCAGAAAGGGCAAGGGGATGCCCTGATTACCTACGAACATGAGGTGATCCTGGCGGGCTTGCGCGGCCAATCCCTGTCCTATGTGGTGCCCGACCCCAACATTTCCATCGACAACCCCGTAGCCGTGGTGGATGCCAATGTGGATCGCAAAGGTACCCGTGCCGTGGCCGAAGCCTTTGTGGACTACCTATTCACCCCAGAAGCGCAGCGGGCTTTTGCCGAGGTGGGCTTTCGCCCGGTGGAGCCGACGGTGGCCCAAGAGTTTGCCTGGCGTTACCCTCCTGTTGAGAAGCGGGTTACCGTCGCCGACCTGGGAGGCTGGGAGGTTGTCCAAAGCCGCTTTTTTGCCGATGGGGCCTTGTTTGACCGCATCCAAGCTCAGTTGTAGGGAGTCTCCCTTGTTTTGGATCCCCATTCTAAGTTATCTTGGGAGCTATATCAACGGTTTGTTGACAGGTTTACCGTAGATTAGCCGCGGGTTTAACTGCCCTCACCCTCTCCAGAAGACTCAGCCGGCAACCATCCAGCAACTTCTCAGGCAAACCACTAGCTAGGCAGAACCTATGGGTATCACCATCGAAGGGGTATCGAAGCGTTTTGGGCAGTTTCAGGCCCTTCACCCCACCGATCTCACCATTCCCACGGGATCCCTGGTTGCCCTCTTGGGGCCATCGGGTTCTGGCAAATCCACCCTGCTGCGCCTGATTGCCGGCCTAGAAAAGCCGGATACGGGGCGGATTTCCCTCACCGGGCGGGATGCTACCCATGCCAGCGTCCAGGAGCGCAACATTGGTTTTGTTTTTCAGCACTACGCCCTGTTCAAGCACATGACGGTGCGGCAGAACATCGCCTTTGGCTTGGAGATCCGCAAGGCTTCACGGGCCGAGATTCGGGCACGGGTGGATGAGCTGCTGGAGCTGGTGCAGCTATCGGGGTTCGGGGATCGCTACCCCTCTCAACTCTCGGGGGGGCAGCGGCAGCGGGTGGCCCTGGCCCGCGCTTTGGCGGTGGAGCCGCAGGTGTTGCTGTTGGATGAGCCCTTTGGGGCCCTGGATGCCAAAGTCCGCAAAGAGCTGCGCAAGTGGTTGCGGCGCCTGCACGATGAGGTGCATGTGACAACGGTATTTGTAACCCATGATCAAGAGGAAGCCATGGAGGTGGCGGATCAGATCGTGGTGATGAACCAGGGGCGGATCGAACAGGTGGGATCCCCGGCAGAAATCTATGACCATCCAGCTACACCCTTTGTGATGAGCTTTGTCGGCCCGGTCAACGAGCTTTCTCCCCGCTCCCAACTCTTTTGCCAGCTTCCCGAGGTGCAGGCCGGCCCGCATCAGCTTTTTTTGCGCCCCCACGATGTGCAGATTGAAGTTAACCCCAGTAGCAGCGGCGTCTCTGCTTGGGTGAAAGAGATCATTCACCTGGGGCGGGAGATTCAGGCAGAGCTGGTTCTGAGCGACGGCGGATCCCTGTGGGCCCATCTCAGCCGCGAGCAATATGCCAACCAACCCCTGCAGGTGGGGCAGCAGGTCTATGTGCGCCCCAAGGTGGTGAAAGCCTTTCCCGTCAAAAAAACCGAGATGACCGCAATGCCGGTGGGAGCTTGAGAAACGTTGCTGCAAGCTTTGTCTCAACTGTCTTGGCCGTGGCGGCTGACCCTGGGCTATCTCTTCTTGATGTTGATTCTGCCGCTGGCTGCCTTGATTGCCAAGTCCAGCAGCGTGGGCTGGGCGGAGTTTTGGCGGATCGCGACGGCTCCCGTGGCCCTCTCCGCCTATGAAGTTACTTTTGTAACCGCGTTGCTGGCGGCTCTGATCAAC
>NZ_JANSHJ010000018.1:0-5370 GCF_047502615.1 Synechococcus sp. W60.3
TCCAAACCGCCTACATCACCCTGAACATCGGCCTGGGTACCTTCCGACCGGTGGAAGCGGAGCGGGTAACCGAGCATCGTCTCCACAGCGAGTGGCTCAAGGTGCCGGCAGAAACGGTGGCAGCCATCCAAAAAGCCCAAGCCCGAGGGGGGCGGGTGATCGCGGTGGGAACGACTGTGGTGCGCTCTTTGGAAACCGCGGCAGCCTCTGGCACCTTGCAGCCTTGGCAGGGGAAAAGCGATCTATTCATCTACCCCGGCTACTCCTGGCGGGTGATTCAAGGACTGGTCACCAATTTTCATCTGCCCCGCTCCAGCCTGATGATGCTGGTGGCTGCGCTGATCGGGCGGCAAAGGCTGCTGGATCTCTACCGAGAGGCCGTCGACCAGGGGTATCGCTTCTATTCCTTTGGGGATGGCATGCTGATCCTGCCCTAGGGCTGGGGCTGACCTCCCTGGGATCCCTTGAAGGAACCGGCCTCCGCCTCCCCTTCAACTGGGGTCGAAGGACAGTCTTGCCCGCCGGCAAACCAGTTCCGGATGCGATCCCATTCCACCTGATGGTAGCCGTCCACCGCCCAATTGGCCCGCCGCTGCAGCATGTGCAGAGGAAAGAAGGTGGCCAGAGCCAGCACCGGGATCCCTGCCGAACGGGCTGCCTGAATGCCGGGGTAGGTGGCCTCAATGCTCAAGCACTCCTGGGCAGGCAATTCCATCCGCTGCAAAAGCAGGCGGTGCAAGTGTCCTGGGGAAAGCATTGGGCCTGCATCATCCCCCGTCACTCGGTAGGATCCCCCATCGGTCAACTGTATCAGGGCCGGGCAACAGGACTGGAAACGCTCCAGAAAAGCGGTCACCTCGGCTGCCGATTGGCCGCACAGCAGGCCGACCTTCAGTTGCAGCCGCTCCAGCGTCTCCAAAGTTTCCGCCAAACCGGGAATGAGAGGCAATTCCCTCTGCCCCTGCAAAGCCTGTCGGTAGTATAGGGCCTTGCGTTTCAGCAGCTCTTCCAGTTGTTTGGGGCTGAGCACCCGCCCTTGATCCCCCCACAGAGCCGGCAGGCGCTCTCGATCCGGTCGGCCCAGGTATTGCAGCCGGTAAAGCTCCCGCTGCCCAGGGGATCCCGACTTCGGCCAGCACAGGTTCCAGGGGCGCAGGTTCTCTTCCACCAGCAGTTGGTTGATGGCCTGTAGGTGCAAGTTCTCGTCATCGGCCACCACTCCACTCCAGCTCAAGATCACCCCTTGCAGTCCCATAGGGGGGACATCACCCTCTGCTAACGACCGCAACCCAACTGCATCAAAGCAGATGGCTTGTCTATCCATTTTGGACGCGACGCTCGAACTCTTCCCGAGTGGTGTCCACCAATTGCACTGCCTCTGGATAGAGCTGAGGATGGTTTTGCTTCAGCCAACTGAGCACCCGCGCCAATTGAGCTGCACACAGATCCAAATCCGCTTGAAAAATAACCGCCGCCGCCATGTGCTGAGCATATTCGGGCGGGTGACCCTGCTGCGCCAGCTCCGCCGTCAAAGCGGCCAAGGCTTGTTGGCGAACTGAGGGCAGTGAACTTTCGGGAGAAGACATAGGCCAAGCCCTTCAAGCGGGAGAGTAGCGGCGCAAGGCCAGCGTGACGTTGTGCCCACCAAACCCAAAGGCATTCACCAAAGCGGCCTCAACAGCCATCTGCCGCCCCTTGTGGGGGACAAAATCCAGCCCTTCGCACTCGGGATCGGGGTTGTCCAAGTTGAGGGTGGGAGGAACCCAGCCGTGGTGGATGGCCAAAGCTGTGGCCACCGTGGCAATGCCGCCCGCTCCCCCCAACAGGTGGCCGGTCATGGACTTGGTGGCGCTGATGGCCAAACGGGGGGCATGCTCGCCAAAGACCGACTTGATGGCCTGGACCTCGGCGATATCCCCTACAGGGGTGCTGGTGGCATGGGCATTGATGTGTTGCACATCCCCAGGCTGAAGCCCGGCATCCTTGAGGGCCAGCCGCATCGCCCGGGCCGCTCCCTCGCCGCCGGGGGCAGGGTTGGTCATGTGGTGGGCATCGCAGGTGAGGCCATAGCCGACTATCTCCGCATAGATCTTGGCCCCGCGGGCGCGGGCGTGCTCCAACTCCTCCAGCACCAGGATCCCTGCTCCTTCCCCCATGACAAAGCCATCCCGATCCCGATCAAAGGGCCTACAGGCTTGCTCCGGGGTGTCGTTGCGGGTGGAAAGGGCCTTCATGGCACTGAACCCCGCCATGGACAAAGGGGTAACCGCCGCTTCCGTGCCACCTGTAATCGCCGCTTGCACCTCTCCCCTCTGGATGAGCCGAAAGGCATCGCCAATGGCGTTGGAGCCAGAGGCACAGGCCGTAACTGTGCAGGAATTGGGGCCTTTGGCGCCAAAATGAATGGCCAGGTGACCCGCAGCCATATTGGCGATCATCATGGGCACCATGAAGGGGCTACAGCGATCCGGCCCTTTCTGCAGATAGATGGTCTGCTGCTCTTCCAAGACGCGGATGCCGCCGATGCCGGTGCCCAAGATCACCCCCACTTGCTCAGCGTTGAGAGCGGTGATGCGAAAGTCAGCGTCCTCCAAGGCTTGCCGGGTGGCCGCCATCGCCAGGTGCACAAAGCGGTCGGTGCGCTTGACATCCTTGCGATCCAAGTAGTCGAGGGGATCAAATCCCTTCACCTCTCCGGCAATACGGCAATCGTGGCGGGAGGCATCAAAATGGGTAATCGGCCCAATGCCGCAGCGCCCTGCCAGCAAGCTCTGCCAAAACTCGGCAGGAGAGTTGCCAATGGGGGTGACCGCGCCCAGCCCCGTAATCACAACGCGGCGGGTTGGTCTGTAAGCAGTGGCGGGATCTGTGGTAGCCATCGTCCGGTGTTAGCCCGGGGGTATAGAGTCAGAACTGGGGGCAGACTAGGCAGCTTTCTTCGAGAGGATGTAGTTGACAGCGTCTTGCACGGTGGCGATCCTTTCTGCATCTTCATCGGGGATCTCCAGGTCGAATTCCTCTTCAAAAGCCATGACCAGCTCCACCGTATCAAGGCTGTCGGCCCCCAGGTCGTTCTGGAAATTGGCTTCTGGGGTCACTTTGTCATCTTCCACGCCCAATTGATCGGACACGATCTTACGAACACGGCTGTAAACTTCGTCTGCGCTCATGCTTGGAATCCCAACTCTCGATTCAGCGTGTCTTGGCCGGGCCAACCAGCGGCCAATGAAGCAATCCCTATTGTATCGGACAATGGATCCCCTCTTGTGAGCAGCCTCACCTGCATTGGCTGCTGCGGCCAGGGTATGGGAATTGGGCGGCAGCCTTTTCGGTTGTGGGAAAGAAAAGCTAGTATAGTCCACTGCGTCTCTACCACTGGATTCTAAGGAGAACTTGCTTCCATGCCCCGCGCTTACGAAACGATGCTGATTGTGCGTCCTGATTTGTCAGATGAACCCCTCGAACAACTGCTCAGCAGTCAGGAGGCAATCCTGCGAGAGAACGGAGTAACCCACGTGGAGATTACCAATAGGGGCAAGCGCCGCTTTGCCGGGTTTGAGATGAAAAAGTTCAAGGAGGGTCTGTACATCCAGTTCAACTACGAAGCCGAACCCAATGCGGTGGCTGCCTGGGAGAAAAACCTGCGCATCAACGAGAGTGTGCTGCGCCACATGACTCTCCGCGTCGGCTAGGTTTGACGGCATCCTGGCCTGCGGGCATGATGGAAGTGCCCTGAGCTGCCCCTTATCCCTGGATGGCTCCGTTATGAACTCGATTGTGTTGATGGGCGAGGTTCTGTCTGAGCCAGAGCTGCGCTACACCCCTGATAACTTAGCTGTTGCGTCCTTGGTGATTGGCTTTCCCAGCTTGCGCCCGGATGAGCCGCCCTACCGGGTGCGCGTTTCCTCTTTTGGAGAACTGGCCAAAAGGGTGGTGGACACCTGCCATGTGGGCGACCAAATCACAGTGGAAGGCCAACTGCACATGAATGTGGTGGAGCGAGATGGGCGCAAGGAAAAGCTGGCCGAGATCACCGCGCGCCGTGTCCATCAGCTGGGATCCGCTCGCGTCCTCTCTCTGACGGGGATGGGTGAACCGGCAACTGGGGAATCCTCTGAGGGGGATGTCCCTTCCCCACCAGATCCCAACGATATCCCGTTCTAGAGGTTGTGAGATTTGTCGGGATCCCCCATGTCTCAAAAACTTGGCGAACCCTTGGGATCCCTGCAGGTCATCGGCTACTCGGTGCAGGGACGTCCTATTCACCTTTGGCAGCTCACCCAAGGGATTCGCTCCTTGCTGCTGATCGGCGGAGTACACGGGGACGAGGTGGAAGGATACACTCTGATCGAGCGCTATGTGGCCTCGGGGAGATGGGGATCCCTGGCCGGGAAAGCGACCCTATGGGCAATCCCTCGCTTGAACCCGGATGGCTGTGCCCTTGGGCAACGTCTCAATGCCAACGGTGTGGATCTCAACCGCAATCTGCCCACCCAAGATTGGATCCCGGCCTCTTTGGAAGCTCGCTATCCGCCCGGAGCAGCCCCAGGCTCCGAGCCCGAGACGCAGGCGTTGTTGGAGGGCTTGGCCCAGATGCGGCCCCAATTTATCCTTTCTGCCCACTCCTGTCAGGCACACCCCTGTGTGAACTACAACGGCCCTGCCCTTGAGCTGGCCCAGGTGATGGCCGCTTGCAACGGCTTGCCCGTCGCCGCCGACATTGGCTATCCCACCCCCGGTTCTCTGGGCACTTGGGCGGGGCAGGAACGGCGGATCCCAACCCTAACGCTGGAAATCCTGCGGGGCACTCCCCTCGATCAAGTCTGGCAAGAGCAGGCCGAGGCGCTGCAGGCGGTGTTGGAGTGGGCGGCCCAGGGCGATGCCTTCTGACCGGTGTCAAGATCTCTGAACTTTCGTTGCCAATCTGCCTAGTTCGTTCAAGATATCTGGGGTTTTCTCGCCCAAATCTTCTACAACACAGATAGGTGGGGCAGAGCAGAGGGGAGCTTGGAGTCGAGGGAAAAGGGGTCAGAGGTCAACCCCGAAGTCACGCTGCTTCTGCCTTGTGCCCCGCTGTTAGCCATCTGGAGGAAGCCGATATGTTCAGCAGGATTTTGGTGGCAGTGGATCGGTCGGAGCTGAGCCAGGGAGTATTTCAAAAGGCCGTCCAAGTGGCCAAGGCCATGCAGGCCCAGATGATGATTCTCCATGTTCTGTCTCAGGAAGAGCCGGGCGCCCCAGAGCCGCCGATGATCCTGGGGGTAGATTACAGCTCCACCATCAGCGCCGAGCTGTGGCAGTCCTACCGGGAGCAATGTGCCATCTTCGAGCAAAACCAGATGGACTACCTGCGCTCGCTGGTGGAGAAAG